>JBJSYU010000541.1:0-12235 GCA_046089945.1 Candidatus Methylumidiphilus sp. | reverse complement strand
TGTCGCCCGCCTTCACCTCGGCGCCGATATAGACAATCCCCGACTCGTCCAGCTTGGCCAGCGCGGCCTCGCCGACGTTCGGAATATCGCCGGTGATTTCCTCCGGCCCTAGCTTGGTGTCGCGGGCTACACAAGTCTTCTCCTCGATGTGAATCGTCGTGAAACGGTCATCCTGCACCACACGTTCCGAAATCAGGATGGAGTCCTCAAAGTTGTAGCCGTTCCACGGCATGAACGCGACCAACAGGTTCTGTCCCAGGGCCAGTTCGCCCATGTCGGTGGACGGCCCATCGGCCAGAATATCCTGCCTCGCCACCTTGTCGCCCGGCTTGACCAAAGGCCGCTGGTTGATGCATGTGTTTTGGTTGGATCGGGTGTACTTGGTCAAGTTGTAAATGTCCACACCTGGAATACCGGCCTCGGTTTCGTCGTCGTTGACCCGCACCACGATACGGCCGGCATCCACCGACTCGATCAATCCGCCACGCCGGGCGATCACCGCCACCCCTGAATCCTTCGCCACAATGCGCTCGATGCCCGTGCCGACCAAGGGTTTTTCCGTTCGCAACGTAGGCACCGCCTGGCGCTGCATGTTTGATCCCATCAAGGCGCGGTTGGCGTCGTCATGCTCCAAAAATGGTATCAAGGCCGCCGCCACCGAAACGATCTGCTTTGACGAAACGTCCATGAAATTGATTTTGTCAGGCGTGGCCAAGGTGAACTCGTCCTTGAAGCGGCAGGACACCAAGTCATCCTTCAGCCTGCCCTCCCCATCGACGGCGGCGCTGGCCTGGGCGATGTAATACTTGCCCTCTTCGATGGCCGACAGGTACTCGATTTCATCCGTGAGGTGGCTATCCACCACCTTGCGGTAAGGGGTTTCCAAAAAGCCATATTCATTAGTCCGCGCATAGACCGCCAGCGAGTTAATCAGGCCGATATTCGGGCCTTCCGGCGTCTCGATGGGGCAGACGCGACCATAGTGGGTGGTGTGCACGTCGCGCACCTCAAAACCGGCCCGTTCCCGCGCCAAGCCGCCCGGCCCCAACGCCGACACGCGGCGCTTGTGGGTGATTTCCGACAGCGGGTTGCTCTGATCCATGAACTGCGACAACTGGCTAGATCCGAAAAACTCTTTGATGGAAGCCGCCACCGGCTTGGCGTTGATGATTTCCTGCGGCATCAAGCCTTCCGAGTCCGCCAGAGTGAGGCGCTCCTTCACCGCCCGCTCCACCCGCACCAAGCCTAAGCGGAACTGGTTTTCCACCATTTCGCCGACCGACCGGACGCGGCGGTTGCCCAAGTGGTCGATGTCATCGACTTGGCCGTTGCCGTTGCGGATGTTGATGAGTTCGCGCAGCACGTCAATGATGTCTTCCCTAGACAGCACTCCCGACCCCGTAGTCTCGATGCGGCCCAAGCGGCGATTGAATTTCATGCGCCCCACTGCCGACAGGTCGTAGCGGTCTGCCGTGAAAAACAAGTTATCAAACAGCGCCTGCGCCGCCTCTTTAGTCGGCGGCTCGCCGGGTCGCATCATGCGGTAGATCTCGACCAGAGCGTCCAACTGGGTTTCCGTGGTGTCGATGCGCATCGCATTGGAAATGTATGGCCCCCGGTCAAGGTCATTGACAAACAGGCAACCAAAATCGGTGACGCCGACCGCCATCATCTTGCCGATGAGATCATCGCTGATCTCATCATTCACTTTCGCAATCATCTCACCCGACGCCGCGTCGATCACATTATGCGCCAATACCTTACCGTGCAGATAATCGCGAGGCACTTCCATTGAAGTGACGCCGCCCTTTTCGATTTGCCGGATATGGCGAGCAGTGATGCGGTGTCCTTTTTCCACAATCACCTTGTCGTCCACTTTCACATCAAAACTGGCGATGTCGCCGCGCAGGCGCTCAGGAATCAATTCTAGAAAGATGTTGCCGCCGCTAAACGTAAAATTGTTGGTTTCAAAAAACAGTTTGATAATGGTTTCATTGTCGTAACCCAAGGCACGCAAAAGCACCGTGGAAGGCAGCTTGCGGCGCCGGTCAATGCGGACATAGACGCAGTCCTTGTGGTCGAACTCAAAATCCAGCCACGATCCCCGGTACGGAATGATGCGCGCATTGAACAGCAACTTGCCCGAAGAATGGGTTTTGCCGCGGTCATGGTCGAAGAACACGCCCGGAGATCGGTGGAGCTGGGAAACGATGACCCTCTCCGTGCCATTAATCACAAAGGTGCCGGTGTCGGTCATCAGCGGTATCTCACCCATGTAAATTTCCTGCTCTTTGATATCCTTTACCACCTTCGAACCCGCTGGCGCCTCTTTGTCATAAATCACCAGCCGCACCAACACCCGCAGCGGCGCTGCGTAGGTAGTGCCGCGCTGCTGACATTCTTTGACGTCGAAAGTTGGTTCGCCAAGCCTGTAGCTGACATACTCCAAGACCGCCAGCCCAGAGTGGCTTTCGATAGGAAATACCGACCTCAAAGCGGCGTGCAAACCCTCATCCACCCGGCGGGTATGGGCGGTTTCGGCCTGCAAAAACCTTTTGTAGGAATCTACTTGCGTAGCCAATAGATAAGGCACTTCAAGCACGTCCTGGCGTTTGCCAAAACTATTGCGAATGCGTTTTTTCTCGGTAAAAGAATATGCCATGTTGGTTCCTTACCAAATATTTGCGTAAACTAGCTGCTACTTCCGCCTCAAAAGCTTCCCGCCCAGCAGGACACTCTTTAACGAAGGGGCTAAAAATTGCGTGGAGTTGAAATTGTCACACACCTCGAAGAAATCCGATGTTTAGAAAGTAGCGGATAGCTTCGTGCCGAAACTCAAAAAGGGCTAACGCCAAAAGGCCGGCAGCATTTCGCTGCCAGCCCTGCGGACTTTAGACGCTTGGATAAACCAAACTTACTTGACGGTTACCGCAGCACCTGCCTCTTCCAGTTTCTTCTTGATGGCTTCTGCGTCTGCCTTGCTGATGGCTTCCTTCACATTGGAAGGCACACCTTCGACCAGATCCTTTGCTTCTTTCAGGCCCAGGCCAGTGATTTCGCGGATTACCTTGATCACATTCACCTTGTTAGCACCAAAGCCCGTTAATACCACGTCAAACTCCGTCTGTTCCTCGACTGGGGCAGCGGCAGCGGCAGGGGCGGCAACTGCCACTGCGGCGGCGGCAGATACGCCGAACTTATTTTCCATCATAGAAATCAGTTCGACGACATCCATTACTGTCATATTGGAAATCGCTTCCAAAATCTCTTCTTTCGATACAGCCATTTGTAACTCCAGTTAAATCGTTTGTGCTTTAATGCCGTTCAAGCGGCCTGTTTTTGGTCGCGAATAGCAGCCACTGTGCGCGTGAGCTTCGCGTGGGGTTCCGCCAACGTTCTTACGAACTTTTCGACCGGGGCCTTCATGGTAGCCATAAGGATACCAATCGCCTGATCTCGAGTGGGGAGTTTAGACAGTCTTTCCAGCTCGGATGCGCCATACAGCTTTCCGCCAACCGCAACAAGCTTTACTATCAGCTTGTCATTTTCTTTTTCTTTGGCGAATGCACTAATGACCCTAGCGACCGCACCCGGATCTTCCAAGGAAAATGCCAGGATAAGAGGCCCAACCAAACCATCTTGCATGCATGCAAAATCGGTATTCTCTACAGCCTTGCGCACCAAGGTGTTTTTGATGACCCGGACATATACCCCGGACTCACGCGCACTTTTGCGGAGATTGGTCAGTTGGTAGACTGTCAGTCCACGGTATTCTGCGGCAACCGCAGAATGAGCTTTAGCGGCAATGGCGGCAACTTCAGCGACGACTACTTTTTTGTCATCTAATCTAAGCGCCACGCTTTACCTCCGGCAGCTTGCCTGGATAGTAGTATGAAAATATCCAGAACTAATGTAATCCTCAGGAAGTCCTGAGAACCTTGATTACGGATTCTTTCGCCAACAAATGGCTACAGTACACCGTCTGCGCAGGCTTTGCCAATTAAGCGCACGTACGCGCACCTGCGGTCTTTGACGGTCACCAGCAAAACTGGCAACCCAAAGTCTTCTTAAGCCGCCAAGCTTGCCTGATCTACAATCAGTCCAGGCCCCATCGTTGACGATACAGTAACTTTTTTCACATAAATGCCTTTGGAAGTGCTAGGCTTCAATTTTTTCAGGTCAGCCAACAAGGCTTCCAAATTTTCTTTTAAAGCTGTATCTTCAAAACTAGCCTTGCCGATAGTGCAGTGGATAATTCCTTTTTTATCTGTCCGATATCGAACCTGCCCAGCTTTTGCATTTTTCACAGCAGTGGCAACATCAGGCGTGACCGTTCCAACTTTCGGGTTAGGCATCAAACCACGCGGACCGAGTATCTGTCCTAATTGTCCTACTACACGCATGGCATCGGGCGACGCTATCACCACATCGAAGTTCAACTCACCAGCCTTGACCCGCGCAGCCAAATCATCCATGCCGACTATATCCGCGCCTGCCGCCGAAGCAGCCTCTGCATTAGCACCCTGCGTAAATACTGCAACTCGCACGGACTTACCTGTTCCCCGGGGCAGCACCGTCGCACCTCGTACAGCTTGATCAGATTTTCTAGGATCAACCCCTAGGTTGACTGCGACATCAATAGATTCGACAAACTTCACCTTAGGTAGGGACTTTAGTACACTAAAAGCTTCTTCTGCTTGGTAGGCTTTGCGTGTGTCAACTTTTTCTTGAATTGCTTTAAATCTTTTCGTCAGCTTCGCCATTACACTCCCTCCACTTCCAAACCCATACTACGTGCACTTCCCGCAATCGTTCGAATTGCGGCGTCCAAATTCGCCGCAGTCAGATCAGGCTGTTTTGCCTTAGCTATTTCTGCCAACTGCTCGCGGTTGATGGTGCCGACTTTGTTAGAATTTGGTTTCGCGCTACCGCTCTTCAATCCCACAGTCTTTTTCAATAGGAAAGTAGCAGGCGGTGTCTTTGTGATAAAGGTGAAACTGCGGTCGCTGTATACGGTGATTACCACCGGCAACGGCATTCCCTTCTCAACCCCTTGAGTTTGAGCATTAAATGTTTTGCAAAACTCCATGATATTTACGCCACGCTGACCTAGTGCCGGCCCAATAGGGGGGCTTGGATTGGCTTCGCCTGCTTTGACTTGCAACCTAATGTAACCAGTGATTTTTTTTGCCATCAGTGACTCCTTTGGGTATAGCGCTCAACCTAAGTCGAACTCCCCGTTAATAAAGTGTATTTGTTGATCTTATGCTTTCTCAACTTGTCCAAAGTCTAATTCTACTGGCGTAGAGCGACCAAAGATCAAAACAGATACTCTAAGTTTGCTTTTTTCGTAATTTACTTCTTCGACCACGCCATTAAAATCCTTAAATGGCCCTTCAACAACCCTAACAACTTCACCAACTTCAAACAATATTTTCGGTCTTGGCTTATTCGCCCCAGCTTCAACCCGGTTCAAAATTGCATCAGCCTCTGCTTCAGTTATAGGTTCCGGTCGATCCGAAGTACCACCTATAAACCCCAAAACTCTTGGCACTTCTTTAACCAAGTGCCATGTTTCATCATTAAGCTCCATTTGCACAAGAACATACCCTGGAAAAAACTTTCTTTCGCTTTTTTTTTGCTGGCCTTGGCGCATCTCCACAACTTCCTCAGTTGGGACTAGAACTTTGCCAAAGTACTGTTCCAAGGCTGCCCGCCTAATTCTTTCCTCAAGGGCTTTTTTAACTTGATTTTCGTAATTCGAAAAAGCATGAATGACATACCAACGCAATGCCATCTCACACCTTCTGTCCAGTCAAAATTCCAATTCCCCAGAACAAAAGGGTGTCCATAAGCCATAGTAAAAGACCTACAATAAACACTAGCGCTACAACCAGCATTGTTGCCTGCATGGTTTCTTGCTGTGTAGGCCATATGACTTTTCTAACTTCTGACTTAGACTCCACTATGAAACCAAAAGCTTTTCTCCCTATGACCGTAGTGTAGGTCAGAGCTATAGATGCACCTGAAAATGCCAATATGCCCATGACCCTATAGACCGTCGCGTAGGCGGAAAAATGGTAAAAGGCAACTATTCCAGCTATTAGCAGAGATATTGCCAGCACTAGTTTCGCTGTGTCGAACTTCGATTGACTCGCTTCCGCTTGTGCTGTCATAACCATTAAGTTTGTTTTTATTTGATAAGGTTGCTAACCTTAGCTATGAATTAGGTGGCAGGCCAGGAGGGGATCGAACCCCCAACCGCCGGTTTTGGAGACCGGAACTCTACCAATTGAGCTACTGACCTGTACTGACTTGAAAGAGCGCTGAATTCCATCGCACAGATAGAAGCCAGAGCCTTTGACGCTTTACTCTAGGATTTTGGCAACGACGCCGGCCCCGACAGTCCTGCCGCCCTCGCGGATGGCGAAGCGCAGGCCGTCCTCCATGGCGATGGGCGCGATCAGCTTGATCTTGACTTTGATGTTTTCGCCGGGCATCACCATCTCCACGCCTGCCGGCAGCTCCACCGCGCCGGTCACGTCTGTCGTCCGGAAGTAGAACTGCGGGCGGTAGCCGTTGAAGAATGGCGTGTGACGCCCGCCCTCCTCCTTCGATAGGACGTAGATTTCCGCCTCGTAGTAGGTGTGCGGGGTGATCGTGCCCGGCTTCGCCAGCACTTGTCCGCGCTCGACGTCCTCGCGCTTGGTGCCGCGCAGCAGCACGCCGACATTGTCGCCCGCCTGGCCCTGATCCAGCAGCTTGCGGAACATTTCCACCCCTGTGCAGGTGGTCTTGACGGTCGCCTTTAGACCGACGATCTCGACTTCCTCGCCGACTTTTATGACGCCGCGCTCGACGCGCCCCGTCACCACGGTGCCGCGACCGGAGATCGAGAAGACGTCTTCGATCGGCATCAGGAAGGTCTTGTCCACCGGGCGTTCCGGCATCGGGATGTAGCTGTCCAGCGCCTCCACCAGCTTGATGATCGACGGGATGCCGATGTCGCTGGCGTCGCCTTCCAGCGCCGCGCGCGCCGAGCCGACGATGATCGGCGTGTCGTCGCCGGGGAACTCGTATTTGCTGAGCAGCTCGCGCAGCTCCATGTCCACCAGCTCGAGCAGTTCCGCGTCGTCCACTAGGTCGGCCTTGTTCAGGTACACCACGATGTAGGGCACGCCGACTTGGCGGGCCAGCAGGATGTGCTCACGGGTCTGCGGCATCGGGCCGTCGGCCGCCGAGCAAACCAGGATCGCGCCGTCCATCTGCGCCGCGCCGGTGATCATGTTTTTCACGTAGTCGGCGTGGCCCGGGCAGTCCACATGCGCGTAGTGCCGGTTCGGCGACTCGTACTCGACGTGCGCGGTGGCGATGGTGATGCCGCGGGCGCGCTCTTCAGGCGCAGCGTCGATCTGGTCGTAGGCCTTGAACTCGCCGCCGAAGCGCTCTGCGCCGATCTTCGTCAATGCGGCCGTCAGCGTCGTCTTGCCGTGGTCTACGTGGCCTATCGTTCCTACGTTCACATGCGGCTTGGTGCGCGAAAATTTTTCTTTGGACACGACTTGCTAACCTCTATTTCTTAAATATTATTGAAAGCTTAAGCAACTGTTGCTTTGTTAATCACAGTTTCCGCGATATTTGTTGGCGCTTCTTGGTACTTCTTGAATTCCATTGAATACGTTGCTCGACCTTGGCTTAATGAACGTAAAGTAGTGGAATATCCAAACATTTCGGCTAGGGGAACTTCTACCTTTAACACTTTAACTCCCGCATTGTCATCCATGCCATGTATAACTCCTCTGCGGCGGCTCAAATCTCCAACCACATCCCCCATGTAGTCTTCTGGGGTTTCTACTTCAACGGCCATAATTGGCTCTAACAAAGTCGGCACCGCTTTTCTAGCGCCTTCCTTGAAGGCTATCGATCCCGCAATCTTGAACGCCATTTCGTTAGAATCAACATCGTGATACGAGCCATCGAACAAGGTAACCTTCACATCAACAACAGGATAGCCTGCTAGTATACCATTTTTTAGCTGCTCTTGAACACCTTTATCCACTGCCGGAATGTATTCCTTAGGAATCACTCCGCCGATGACGCCGTTCACGAATTGATAGCCCCCATCATTTTTCGGCTCTATACGCAACCAAACATGACCATATTGACCACGTCCACCACTTTGGCGGATAAACTTTCCTTCTTGTTCAACTGACTTGCGGATGGTTTCACGGTATGCCACTTGAGGTGATCCTACGTTTGCATCCACTTTAAACTCGCGCTTCATCCGATCAACTATTATTTCCAGATGCAACTCGCCCATTCCTGAAATAATGGTCTGCCCGGACTCCTCGTCTGTATGGACTCGAAAAGATGGGTCTTCCTGCGCCAGCCGCTGTAGCGCAAGCCCCATTTTTTCTTGATCGCTTTTGGTTTTCGGCTCCACAGCGACAGAAATCACCGGATCAGGAAATTCCATGCGCTCCAACACAACAGGTTTGTCCAACGCGGACAGGGTAGTACCTGTGGTGATGTCTTTTAATCCCACGCAAGCTGCAATATCTCCAGATCGAATTTCTTGAATTTCTTCACGCGCATTCGCATGCATCAACAATAACCGACCTATGCGTTCTTTGTTGCCCGTCTGCGAATTGACAACAGCATCACCTGAATTTAGCACCCCTGAGTAAACCCGGATAAACGTCAAGCTGCCGACAAATGGATCGGTCATAATTTTGAACGCTAGGGCTGAAAAAGGTTCATTGTCGTCCGGGTGACGCTCAATCGGCTTTTCCGTATGCCTGTCTAAGCCCCTTATAGCAGGGACATCGACGGGCGATGGCAAGTAGTCAATTACAGCATCTAGCATAGCTTGCACACCTTTATTTTTGAATGCAGAGCCACATAACATAGGCACTATTTCCAAAGCGATAGTGCGTTTGCGCAAACCGGCTACAATCTCATCATTGCTTAATTGCACACCATCCAGATATTTCCCCATCAATTCATCGCTGGATTCGGCGGCGGCTTCAACCATATTCTCATGCCACTCTGCCGCCAGACTTTGCAAGCCATCTGGAATATCCGAATAAACGAAGGTCGAGCCATGATCCTCTTCGCTCCAAATAATCGACTTCATCTTAACTAGATCCACTATTCCTTTAAACCCATCTTCGGCACCAATAGGTATCTGAATAGGTACTGGATTAGAGTGCAAACGCTCACGCATTTGCTTGTAAACCTTAAAAAAGTCAGCCCCGGAACGATCCATTTTGTTCACAAAGGCAATTCTCGGCACACCATATTTCGTGGCTTGACGCCATACTGTTTCCGATTGCGGCTGAACCCCACCGACGGCACAATATAACATACAGGCACCATCCAATACCCTCATCGAACGCTCGACCTCGATGGTAAAATCCACATGGCCTGGGGTGTCGATGATATTGATGCGATGCTCAGGATAATTCAGACCCATTCCCTGCCAATAGGTCGTGGTCGCAGCGGAGGTTATCGTGATGCCTCGTTCTTGCTCTTGCTCCATCCAATCCATGGTCGCGGCACCGTCATGCACCTCGCCCATCTTGTGGTTGATGCCGGTATAGAACAAGACCCGTTCAGTTGTGGTCGTCTTACCTGCGTCAATATGCGCGGATATACCAATATTGCGGTATCTCTCGATAGGCGTATTGCGTGCCACAGCTAAAACCCTTTACTCAATCAAATCCTGCTGGGTTTTCTAATCCCGATATTACCAGCGGTAATGCGAGAACGCCTTATTGGCCTCAGCCATTTTATGCGTATCCTCACGCTTTTTGACGGCAGTTCCGCGATTTTCACCAGCATCCATCAATTCACCTGCGAGCTTTAGCTCCATCCCCTTTTCGCTACGTTTATGGGCGGCGTCAATCAGCCAACGCATCGCTAATGCAGTGCGACGGGCAGGACGAACCTCAACCGGCACTTGGTAAGTGGCACCGCCAACACGCCGAGATTTCACTTCAACCACAGGCTGGACATTGTCTAATGCCTTTGTCAAAACTTCCAAAGAATTCTGGTTGGTTTTGTTTTTAATATGGTCGAGAGCGTCATAAAAAATACGCTCAGCAACAGACTTTTTGCCGTCCTGCATCAACATATTCATAAATCTTGCGAGAACCAAGCTGCCAAACTGCGGATCCGGATTGATTTCTCTTTTATCGGAATTTCTTCTTCTAGACATGTTTATTAAACCTTAAGAACTTATTTTTTCGGACGTTTTGCGCCATACTTGGAACGCGCCTGCCGACGTTTTTGCACTCCAGATGTGTCCAAGCTTCCGCGAACCACATGATAACGCACACCTGGCAAGTCCTTAACACGCCCCCCACGAATCAATACAACCGAGTGTTCTTGCAAGTTATGGCCTTCGCCACCAATGTAACTCGACACCTCGGCACCGTTGGTCAGTCGCACACGCGCCACTTTGCGCAAAGCCGAATTTGGCTTTTTAGGAGTGGTGGTGTATACGCGGGTACAAACCCCGCGCTTTTGCGGGCAACTATTAAGCGCCGGCACGTTGCTTTTATCCACTTGCCTAACGCGAGGCTTTCTAACCAATTGATTGATTGTGGGCATTACTTAAAAACTCCGAAATTGTCTTGACTCTGAACTAATACCGTTCCGCGAAGCGTTTCTAGGGCTATTGCCGCCGTGGACATCCTAGTTAAGCGGTCAAAATTAAACCAATTTAGCCGATCTGTCAACAAATCTCCTTCAAATCACCGCCTCATCAGCCATAAACACAGATAAAAAAAGGCTCACACTGCTGTAAGCCTCTAGATCATTTGGCTCCCCCGGACGGACTCGAACCGCCGACCCAGTGATTAACAGTCACTTGCTCTACCGACTGAGCTACAGGGGAAGAATATTGATGTAATCCCCTCAGGATAGAACAAGTGGGGACTTGAGCTTACACATAAGATCTGGCGCGCCCGGAGAGATTCGAACTCCCGACCACCTAGTTCGTAGCCAGGTACTCTATCCAACTGAGCTACGGGCGCGTACCAGAGTCGATTATTATGCCCGGCCAACAAGCCAAGGTCAACACTTAAAAACCAAATTTTTTGCCATGGGTTCTTCCGCAAATGCGAATGCCCTGCCCCATCTACCCCGGCGCACCGCAACCGTTGGATAATGGGCGCTTTTCAAGCACACCGCAAGACGATGGAGACTGGCAACGCCTTGACCAAAAATCTCACGCAACTGACCGCCAAGCTGGACATCCACACGCCGATGATGCGGCAATATTTGGGCATGAAGGCTGAACACCCGCACCATTTACTGTTTTACCGCATGGGCGATTTTTACGAGATGTTCTTCGACGACGCCCGCAAAGCCGCGCAGCTTTTGAACATCACGCTGACCCATCGCGGCGAGTCGGCCGGCCAGCGCATCCCGATGGCGGGCATCCCTTACCATGCGGTGGAAAGCTATCTAGGCCGCTTGCTCAAGCTCGGCGAGTCCGTCGCCATCTGCGAACAAATCGGCGACCCGGCGACCTCGAAAGGCCCGGTGGAGCGCAAAGTCGTGCGCATCGTCACCCCCGGCACCGTCACCGACGAAGCCTTGCTGGAAGAGCGCCGCGACAATCTGCTCGCCGCGCTGCACGCCACGGAAACCGGCTTCGGCTTGGCGTATCTGGACATGGCGGGCGGGCGCTTCATTCTGCAAGAGGTCAACACGCCAGAGCGCCTGCTCGGCGAATTGGAACGCTTAAACCCGGCGGAACTGCTGCTAAGCGAAGACTGGCCACCGCCCGCCGCCATCGCCGTGCGCAAAAGCCTGACGCGCCGGCCGGCTTGGCATTTCGACCCGGCCAGCGCCCGGCAACTGCTGCTGCGCCAATTTGAGACCCACGACCTTGCCGGTTTCGGCTGCGAACATGCCGAAGCAGCTATCGCCGCCGCTGGTTGCCTGTTGCAATACGTCAAGGACACGCAAAAAAGCGCCTTGCCGCACCTGCAAAGCCTGCGCCTGGACAGCGGCGAAGACACCATCCTGCTCGATGCCGCCAGCCGCCGCAACCTCGAACTCGACAGCCACCCCTCTGGCCGTTCCGAATTCACCCTGTTCGGTGTCCTCGACCGCACCGCCACCGCGATGGGCGGACGTTTGCTTAGGCGTTGGCTGCACAGCCCGCTGCGCGACCGCAGCGCACTGCGCGAACGCCACCAAGCCATCGCCGCGCTGATCGAGA
>JBJSYU010000540.1:0-4864 GCA_046089945.1 Candidatus Methylumidiphilus sp. | reverse complement strand
ACGCGACGCGCCATGTCTGCGTCACCGGCGGCGAACCGTTGGCGCAGCCCGGCTGTTTAAGCCTGCTGCTGGCGCTGGCCGAGGCCGGCTATGACGTCTCGCTGGAAACCTCCGGCGCCTTGGATATCGCAGGCGTCGATCCCCGCGTCTCCATCGTCATGGACTTGAAGACACCCTCCTCCGGCGAAATGCCGCGCAACCGCTTGGACAACATCAAGCGCTTGCGGCCCCACGACCAAATCAAGTTCGTCATCATGAACGCGGAAGACTACGCCTGGGCGGTGGCGATGCTGGCGGAACACGCGCTGGCGCAGCGCTGCGAAGTCTTGTTTTCCCCGGCGATGGGCCTGCAAGATCCGGCCAAACTCGCGGACGACATGCTGCGCGACCGCCTGCCGGTGCGCTTCCAATTGCAATTGCACAAAATCCTCTGGGGCGACGCGCCGGGGAAATAGCGGCCTTTTAAGGAAGCCCTAGATTTAGGTCTTTGCTCCCTCCCCCTCGCAGGGGAAGGGCTGGGGAGAGGGTCTTATAAATTCAATTGTTTGCCCTCTCCCCGCTGGGCGATGGGACTTACTCCAGAGCTTACTTAATCAAGGCCGCGCCGCCAGTGACTTGCGCCAAGCCTCGATCTCTTGCAGGCTCAACGTGCCGCTGTGGGCGCGGCGCTGGTGGGCGGCATCGTAAAAATAAGCGCGCGGCAATTCGCCGAACCACGCCGGGTCGATTTCATGCCGCAAGCCTTGCGCATCGGCATCGCCAAAAATCCACGCCTCCGCTTTCTGCAAGTGACGCTTAGCCAGCATCGCCTCCGCCGCTTGGGCGTAGGAATCCTCATCGATGGACACCATCACCAGATCGACATCCGGGTACTTAGCCAACGCGGCGGCGAGGCTGTCCATTTCTTTCAGGCAACTGGGGCATTCCAGCGACCAAAACAGCAATATGAAAGGCTTGCCCGCCCGCCCGCTCTCGATGCCCGCCAAGCTGCCCGCCTTAAATGCCTGTGGGGCGGCGGCTAGGGTAAAGCTAGACAACATCAAGGCCAGCGCGAAAACGGCAAGCCGCAGGAATGGGTGAAAAAGCGCGCGTGAAAATCGCATAGGGCATGCCATCTGAAGAGTGTGG
Organism: Candidatus Methylumidiphilus sp.; assembly: GCA_046089945.1. Lineage (GTDB taxonomy): Bacteria > Pseudomonadota > Gammaproteobacteria > Methylococcales > Methylococcaceae > Methylumidiphilus. The sequence goes on along the minus strand of JBJSYU010000540.1, from coordinate 3,736 downwards.
GGAGGTGTGGTTTTTGCCATCGCGGCATGCGGCTATTGTCACATCCTTCGGCCGGCGGGACAAAGCGAACCGTGGCAACGCATCCGGCGGCGCTCCAGCGTCGCCTAAGCTGACGGCCCGCTGGCGCGTGCAGCATGTTTCCTTCCCCGTCCAGCCTGATAGCTGCCCGCCGCAGCAATAAAGCTGGCGAGGGAAGGAAAATGCCTGGCGACGGAAGCAATAAAGCTTCCCCGGCCAGGAAAAATCCTGCCGCCGGAAGCCATGCGGCTGCACGGCAAAGGAAAATTGCAGCCGACCGCAGGCATGAAGCTGCCCACGGCAGCAACGAAGCCGCTGAGGAAAGCGATTGACCTTCATTAGGCAAGGAAAAATGCTTGTGGAGGAAGCAGCAAACCTTCCGCCCAAAATAAAACGGCTGCCGTGTCCAGCGTTGGGAGGGAATCCCATGGCATGGGCCGGCGAAGAAGGCGCATCGTTCGAGGCCCACGCGATAGAGGCGCCTCGCAATCTAGCGCATCCCATGGCCTTGGCTTGAACCCAAGCCACAGGTCTTGCTTTTTGCTCTTGCTTTGGCTTAAAACCCATGCAAGATAGTTTCCGCCGCACCATCCACGCAACAGAAGCCCCGATGAAAACCGACAGCCTGTTCTACCGTTTGATGCAAGCCCAGCCCACCTTGGCTTTTGAACTGGCCGGCCTGACCGTGCCGGAACCCAGCCGCTATGGCTTCATTTCGCAGGAGGTCAAGCAAACCGCCTTCCGCCTCGACGGCATCGCCGAACCGCCCAAAGACCGGCCCGACGCGCCACGCGGCTATGTGGAAGTGCAATTCCAGCCGGACGAAGGCTTTTACCTGCGCTTTTTCAGCGAAATCTTCCTGCACCTGCGGCAATACCCTAGCTCCAAGCACTGGCAAGCCGTCGTGCTGTATCCAGATGCCAGCGTCGAACGCCTAGCCCCCTCGGCTGAACCCTTGTTGATCCTGCCCAATCTGCACCGCATATACCTAGACCAACTGCCATTACTGCAAAGCGAAAACCCTAGGCATTGGCTGATCGGCCTGATTTTGGCAGAGGTCAAAAACCTATCCCCCATCGTCGATACAATCAAAGACCACGGCATCCGCCACCGCACCGACAAAGTAGACTGGCTGGATTTTCTGGAAACCGTGCTGGTTTATAAACTGCCCAACTTCACCCGTGAGGAGATACTGAAAATGCTCGAATTCAGCGACATCAACATAGAAGAAACCCGCTACTACCAAGACGCGATGGCGAAAGGCGAAAAGAAAGGCGAAGCCAAGTTGCTATTGCGCCTATTGGAACGCAAATTCCGCCCGCTCCCCGACACCGCCCGCCAGCGCGTCGCCGAAGCCGACGCCGAAACCTTGTTGGTATGGGGCGAGCGGATGCTAGACGCTAACAGCTTGGACGAGGTTTTGGGCTATTAGCGGCCTGAATTTCTTACGGCACTTTGTCGGACAAAACGCGGGCAAGCGGTTTGATCGTGCCTAGGCGCTGGCGCTCGTCGTTATACCCAAGTGCGGCTAAGCCCGTCATTCCGGCCGGGTGCCGGAATCCAGCGTCCAAGGATGGCAAACGTTGAGTTTCCGCAATTGCCAAATCAAGCATTTGCGCAACCGGCTAGTGACCGTCCATGGCACTGGATTCCGGCACCCGGCCGGCATGACGGCATTTCTCGGCTTAGCCGGACTTGTGTATAACGATGAGCGCTGCCGCGTGGGAACGATCTAAATTGACAGTAGCCGGGCGCAGGAGAAGAGATGAATGACTCATTGGGATTTTTAGTGTCGGTGTTGAGCTTGGGCTTTGGTGTAGTGGGCGCGGCTTATGCCGCGTTGCCTTATTACCAAACCCAATTGAACGACGATGCGGAATACCGCCGCGAGGTGGCGGAGCGGCTAGGCGGCACCGTCTGGGGGGAACGCTACCGGCTGTCTTTGCAAAACGCGCTGGGCTGGCTGGATCGCATGTTCGGCCCGCCCGGCTCGGCGCAGGCGTTGGGCGTGTGCATCCTGGTCGCGCTGGCCTATGCCTATGCCAGTTATTTCATCGGCTGGGGCTTGGGCGGGCCGGGGAATATCGGCGGGTTTAAGGATTTGCTGCCTGATGATGCGACGCAACCGGGACGGGCCATCGCCGCGCTGATGTCGGTGTTGCTGCCGCCGCTGCTGTTTTATGCGGGGTTTTGGACATCGCGCTGGGCCGATGGCCAGGAGCGCCGGTTTAAAGCCTGGCTCTTGCGGCGAGTGAGGCGGCGCATCGGCAGGCGGTCATTCGCGCTGGTTTATCGGCTGACATTAGGATGGGCGGTGTTTCTGCTCTTGCTGCCTTTGGCCCAAGCCCAGGGTATTTGGAATCGTTACCTGGCTTCCAGCTTCATAGCTGCTATCCCATTGATAGGCGCATTGGCCGGGCATAGGCTCACGCGCCGCATCACTTCGGACATCTTAGCCCTCATCCTATCCGGCTTGGTCGGAGCCGGAGCCGGAGCCATAGCCCTAGTCGGAGCCGCAGCCGCAGCCGTAGCCGTAGCCGTACCCGTAGCGGGAGCTGTAGCCGGAGCCATAGCCGTAGCCGTAGCCGTAGCCGTAGCCGTAGCCGGAGCCGGAGCCGGAGCCGGAGCCGGAGCCGGAGCCGTAGCCGTAGCCGTAGCCGTAGCCGGAGCCATCGGCGTGGCCTTGGGCATCACGCGCCGACCTGGAGGCCGGCAAGCTACACTGTGGGCGGGTGGCTTGGGTTCTTTGATGGGCCTAGGCATTCTATTCGGCTTGCAGGGAAAACATGCCGCTGATTCAACGGCGCTGTTCTTTTTGCTTTTTTTCCTCATCCTCCCCCTCGCCAACGGCCTGTTCGATTGGCTGTCGTGGTGGATCACCCGCCTCTTGGGCCGCCGCTTGCTGCATCTGCTCGACCACGGCGAAAGCGCCCGGCAACGCTTCTTGACGATTTTTGTGTTCGGGCTGCTCGACCTCGCCGCCGCCGTGGCCTTGCTGTTGGCGATGGCTTATACGCTGGCCTTGGGCTTTGAAAGCTATAACGAATTGGCCAAATTCCAGAACCATGCGGGGGTGTTTGATCTGCGCGGCATGGTCGATGCCGCCGCCGCTGCACCGCTGCATTCGGGGCTTTGGCTGATGGCGATGCTGTTCACGACGCTGCTGCCGACCTTCGGCCATGGCTTGATGCTGACCGGCAGCGTGTTGGGGTATTGGTTTGTGCCCGACCGGCAACGGCAGGCGCTGGCGGCGGAGTTGGCGGTTTATGACACGGCCCACAACCAAGCCGCGATCCGCCGCCACGCCGCATTTTGGATCGTGTTTGGCCGCGCCTTGAACCTGCTGGTCGGCGCGGTGTTGCTGGTCTGGCTGGTGGGCCGCATCGGCGCGTTCATCTGGCTGTTTGCCGACGGCGGCTTGGCCGGCGTGGTGGGCGAAGCCGCCAAAGCCGGCATCGCCACGGCGGAATGGCTGGGGCAGGCGACGCTGGGGAATTGATCGTTACTACGTTCCAGTCCCGTAGTTTTCGATGTTCTGCTAGTTTCTGCTGGTTTGCTGGTTCCCAAGCTCCGCTTGGGAACCCAAGTCTTGGAAGCTCCGCTTCCCGATTCCGCGAAGCAGAGCTTCGGAAAACCACATTCCCAAGCGGAGCTTGGGAACGAGAGGAAAATACCCCAGCCGCAATCCCCTTAGTCCCGTAGGGTGCGCACCGCGCAC
>JBJSYU010000539.1:0-13931 GCA_046089945.1 Candidatus Methylumidiphilus sp. | reverse complement strand
ACTGACGGTCGAGCGTTCCAGTCCGAGTTTTTCGGCGAGTTCGTCCTGGGTCGACTGGAACTGGTCGAGGTAAGCCTTGAAAGCCGTGGCTTTTTCGATCGCCCCGAGATCTTCTCGCTGGAGGTTTTCGACCATGGCGATCTCGCAAACGCGTCGATCGTCGAGGTCCATGATCCGGGCGGGAACTTCGTGCAGCAATTCCTTGAAATACTCCACATTGCACTTGCCCAAGCCATGCTCCTCGACAAATTGGCGCTCAATCTCGCTCAAGTCGTAGCGCGTCATCTGCCATTGGTAAATCGCCTGCAACGCGCTGCGCCTTGCGAGTATGCGCGCTTCCACATCGTCGCCGATCATGCGTTGTCCAGCCCGCGCAGCAGGTTGACCATCTCGACGGCGGACAAGGCCGCTTCCGCACCCTTATTGCCGGCCTTGGTGCCTGCGCGTTCGATGGCTTGTTCGATGCTGTCCACGGTCAATACCCCGAAACTCACCGGAATGTCGTATTTCAACGACACGCTGCTAATGCCCTTGACGCACTCGCCGGCGACATAATCAAAATGCGGCGTCGCCCCGCGAATCACCGCGCCGACGGCAATAATCGCGTCATAACGCTTAGTCGCCGCCGCCTTCTGCACCGCCAACGGCAACTCATACGCGCCGGGCGTCTTGGCGACGTGAATATCCTCTCTGGATGCGCCATGGCGCACCAAGGCGTCAATCGCCCCGGCCTCCAACTGGTCAACGATGAAACTGTTAAAACGCGAGGCGACGATGCAAAAGCGCATCCCGGCGGCGGCAAAGTGGCCTTCGTAGGTTTTGATGATGGACATTGTTAAGTTCTCCTATTGTTTTGGTATTCGTTTTCAAAAACTGCACAGGCCGCAAGCCCCGCGCAGGGATCAACAGCCGGTCAATGGTGTTTGCCCGCCACTTTGAAGTTCACATACAAATTCATCAAATAATTCCACATGCCGACGATGCCGGCAATAATGACCCGTGCTGGAAGATAATTCATGTGCAAGGTTTCGACAAACACCACCATCAAGCCGGTGACCACCGCCATGCCGACCAAGGCAATGGAGATAAAAACCCCGTAGCCGGCATGCACCGAGCGCAAAGTCCCTTTGAACACAAAGCGTCGGCTGATGAAGTAATTGATGGAAACCGCAATGCCAAACGCCAACGGCGTCGCAAACTTATAATCAATCTTCAGGTAATCGATGCAAAGATACAGCAAAAACAAGTCAAATAGAAATGTCGAACAGCCAACACTCGCGTATTTCAGAAACCTCACCATGCTTTTGTTCATATATTCTTCTCGTAGTTACGCGCCGCGTTTAAGCGTGTTGCGTGCGTGGTTCTTGATATGACTTTATGGCTAGGCAAGCCCAATACGACACGGAATCAACTATGTTAGCGTTCGCCCTAGGCTTGCCGAAGCGTTTATTCAGCGCATCCTTAAGGAAGCTCTGAATAAGTCCCCTCGCCCCGTGGGAAGAGGGTTAGGGTGAGGGGCAAATTCTTTAGACTTTAAGACCCTCACCCCAACCCCCCCGGAAGGGGGAGGGAGCAAAGATTTATCAGGGCATCATTAGACGGCCTGGACACAGGCCCATCATTCGCCAGAAACATATTCAACCACCTCCAAATCATACCCAGAAAGCCCCAGGTATTTCTTCGGCGCACCCAGAACCCGCATCTTGCGTACTCCCAAATCGGCGAGTATCTGCGCCCCGGTGCCAGTCGTGCGCCAATCGTCGCCGCCGCTGGGCTTATCCTGCTGGCTCTCGATGCCTAAATCTTCCATGCTGTATTGGTGGATGCGCTCGACTAAGGACTTGGTGTCCTCCTCCTGCCGGATCACCACCAATACCCCCCGGCCTTCCAGCGCGATGCGCCGCATCGCCGTGCGCAATGGCAAAATGGCCTCGCCGCGCCGCCCGCCGAGCAAATCACACAACAGGCTGCGGCCATGCACCCGCACCAACACCGGCTCGTCGCCAGCCACAGCGCCCATGGTCAAGGCCAAGTGCAGCTTGTTGTCGATCTGGTCTTGGTAGGCGTGCAGGCGGAATTGGCCGAATTCAGTCGGAAACTCGCAGGAACAAATGCGCTCGACGGTCTGTTCATTTTGGATACGGTAATGAATCAAATCGGCGATGGTGCCGATTTTCAAGCCGTGCCGCTGCGCGAACGCCTCCAAATCGGCCCGCCGCGCCATCGATCCGTCGTCGTTGAGGATCTCCACGATCACCGCCGCCGGCTCCGCCCCGGCCAACCGCGCCAAATCGCAGCCGGCTTCGGTGTGGCCGGCGCGGTTCAGCACTCCGCCGGGCTGGGCCATCAGCGGAAACACATTGCCCGGCTGTACCAGATCCTCAGGCCGGGCGTTTGAGGCCACCGCGCACTGGATCGTCCGCGCCCGGTCGGCCGCCGAAATACCCGTTGTTACCCCGGTTGCGGCCTCAATTGACACCGTGAAATTGGTCGAATGCGGGGTTTTGTTTTCATTCACCATCAACGGCAGGCGCAACTGCTGGCAACGCTCGCGGGTCAAGGTTAGGCAAATTAAGCCCCGCCCATAACGGGCCATAAAATTGACATCCTCTGGCCGGGTATGTGTCGCGACCATGACCAAATCGCCTTCGTTTTCGCGGTCTTCATCGTCCATGATAATGACCATTTTGCCCAAGCGCAGGTCTTCGATAATTTCTTCAATCGTATTCATAGACGTTGGGTTATTTGATAAAACCGCTTTTCGCCAGCAATGCTTCGGTCACGTTGCCGCTATGGGCGGCTTTCTCGCCCAGCAACAGCCGCTCCATATAACGCGCCAGCAAATCCACTTCCAAATTGACTTTGCGTCCGGGCTGATACGCTTCCATTGTGGTTTCCGCCAAGGTATGCGGGACAATATTCAACTCAAAGCGCCGTCCGTCCACGCTGTTGACCGTCAGGCTGACGCCATCCACACAAATCGAACCTTTCTCGGCGATATACTTCGCCAAATTCGCCGGGGCGTCGATGGCAAAACGCACCGAACGGGCATCGGCGCTGCGCTGGGCGACTTCGCCGACGCCATCGACATGGCCGGAGACAATATGCCCGCCCAGCCGCGTCGTCGGCGTCAACGCCAGTTCCAGATTGACGTGGGCACCGGGTTTCAACTCGCCCAAAATCGTCCGGCTTAGGGTTTCCCGCGACACGTCGGCGCTGAATTGCCCGTGGCCAAGTTCGACAGCAGTCAAACACACGCCGCTGACGGCGATGCTGTCGCCTAAATTAACATCCGCCAACGGCAGCTTGCCGGTGGCTATCGTCAAGCGGCAATCGCCGCCTTTAGGCTCTAGTTTGGCAATGCTGCCTATGGCTTGAATAATGCCGGTGAACATAGTCGTTGTCCGTGTGTTTAGATAAGTTCGGGTCAGTGCTATCAGGATGGGCGCAAAGTCAGCCGCAAATCCTTGCCTATTTGCCGGGTCTCGTGCAAACGCATGGCATAGCAGTCGGCCATCAACTCCAGTTCGGGCAGATGGAATAAACCCCGGCCTTTATCGCCCAAAATGCAGGGGGCGAGATAGACGATCCATTCATCGACTAAGCCCTCCCGCAATAAGGCGCCGTTCAAGATCGCGCCGGTTTCCACCATGACTTCGTTAAATTGCAGTTGGCCGAGTAAATCCAAGGTGGCATGCAAATCGGGGCGTCCGTCGGGGCCGGGTGGCAGCAGGTGGATTTCCGCGCCCAAGGCGCGCAGCGGTTCGGCGGCGCGGGCGGCGGTTTCCAGCCCGAAAACCAGCGTCCGACCGGGAAGGGCGAGGATTTTAGCAGACGGCGGCAGGCGAAAGCGCGAATCCAGCACGACGCGGGCCGGTTGACGGGCTGTTTCCGCGTCGCCGTGCAGGCGCACGGTCAGCGCCGGGTCGTCGGCCAGCACGGTTTCGATGCCGGTGAGGATGGCGCAACTGCGGGCGCGCAGGCGATGCACGTCGCGGCGGGCATCGGGGCCGGTGATCCAGCGGCTTTCGCCGGAGGCCATGGCCGTGCGCCCGTCCAGGCTCATCGCCAGCTTGCTGAACAACCACGGCCGCCCCGTTTTCATGCGCTTGCAAAAGCCAGGGTTCAGGGCTTCGGCCGCTGTCGCCAACAAGCCGGCTTCGCTGGCGATGCCGGCCGCCCGCAGCGTTGCCAAGCCTTGGCCGGCCACCAGCGGGTTCGGATCGGCCATCGCCGCGACCACGCGCACGACGCCCGCCGCGATCAAGGCGTCGGCGCAAGGCGGCGTCCGCCCGTGGTGGCTGCACGGTTCCAAGCTGACGTAGGCCGTCGCCCCCGCCGCCGCCGTACCGGCCTGGCTCAAGGCGAATATTTCGGCATGCGGCCCGCCGGCTTTTTCATGCCAGCCTTCGCCAACCACCGCGCCGTCTTTCACCAGCACACAGCCGACGCGGGGGTTGGGCGTGGTGGTGTTCAGGCCGTTTTCGGCTAGGCGGATGGCGCGGGCCATGAAATGGGCGTCTTCGGGGTGGTGCGGTGTGCTTGTGGGCATAGGCGGCTGTTAGTCGAGTGCAAGGTTTGCGCAAGGCCAGAACGGACAGCGGTTGTATTTGCTGGGATATCCGCATGCCCTGCCGGGTGGAAGATAGTGTCTTAGGATGGGCCGGGCGGCTTGCCGAATAAATCCGCCTGGGTTTTGGCATGTTCGCTGTCGGGGCGGCGTTCGAGGTCTTCAATGACTTCGCGGAAGGCGTTGACATCTTGGAAGCTGCGGTACACCGAGGCGAAGCGGACGTAGGCGACGTGGTCGAGGGTGCTGAGTTCTTGCATGACGTTTTCGCCGATCAGCCGCGACGGCACTTCGCGCTCGCCTTTCGACATCAGGCGCTTTTTGATGCGGTCTAGCGCGGCTTCGATGCGGTCGGCGCCGACCGGGCGCTTTTCCAGCGCGCGCAACATGCCGGCCCGCAGCTTTTCCTCGCGGAACGGTTCGCGGTTGCCGTTGTTTTTGACGACGCGGGGCAGGTTTAGCTCGACGACTTCGTAGGTGGTGAAGCGCTCGCGGCATTCGGCGCATTCGCGGCGGCGGCGCACTTGGTCGCCCTCCTGCGACAGGCGGGAGTCGGTCACGCGGGTGTCTTGGGCGCCGCAGTAGGGACAACGCACGCTGGCCTCCGAAAGATGATGGCTTTTAAACCCTCTCCCGGCTTAGGGAGAGGGCTTAGAAGCTTTAGGGCTTGCTATTCCGCGTAGACTGGGAAACGGCGGCAGACTTCGGTGACTTGGTGGCGGACGCGCTCGCTGACCGCCGGGTTTTCCGGGTCGTCCAGGATGTCGCAGATCCAGTTGGCCAGCGCGACGCATTCTTCGACGCCAAAGCCGCGTGTGGTCACGGCGGGGGTGCCGATGCGGATGCCGCTGGTGACAAACGGCGACTGCGGGTCGTTCGGCACGGCGTTTTTGTTGACGGTGATGTGCGCCTCGCCGAGCTTGGCGTCGGCCAGCTTGCCGGTCAGGCCGTGGGCGATCAGATCGACCAAAAACAGGTGGTTGTCGGTGCCGCCGGAGACGATGTTGTAGTTGCGGCTGATGAAGGTTTCCGCCATCGCCCGCGCATTGTCCAGCACACGTTGTTGATAGTGCTTGAATTCCGGCTCCAGGGCTTCTTTCAGCGCGACGGCTTTGGCGGCGATGACATGCATCAGCGGCCCGCCTTGGATGCCGGGGAAGACCAGCGAATTCAGCCGTTTTTCGATGTCCGGGTTGGCCTTCGCCAGGATCAAGCCGCCTCGCGGCCCGCGCAGGGTTTTGTGCGTGGTGGTGGTGGTCACGTCGGCGATTTGCACCGGGTTTGGGTACAGGCCGGCGGCGACCAGGCCGGCGACATGGGCCATGTCCACCAGGAAGTAAGCGCCGACTTCGTCGGCAATGGCGCGGAAGCGCTGCCAGTCGACGACGCGGGAATAGGCGGAGAAGCCGGCGATGATGAGCTTGGGCTTATGCTCGCGGGCCAACGCATCGACTTGGTCGTAGTCGATTTCGCCGGTCGTGGAGTCGATGCCATATTGCACGGCGTTGTACAGCTTGCCGGAGAAGTTCACCTTGGCGCCGTGGGTGAGGTGGCCGCCGTGGGCGAGGCTCATGCCCAGCACGGTGTCGCCCGGTTCGACCAACGCCATGAACGCGGCGGCGTTGGCCTGCGAGCCGGAATGCGGCTGGACGTTGGCATAGTCCGCGCCGAACAGTTGCTTGGCGCGGTCGATGGCAAGATCCTCGACGACATCGACATTCTCGCAGCCGCCGTAATAGCGCTTGCCGGGGTAGCCTTCGGCGTATTTGTTGGTCAGCACCGAACCCTGCGCCTGCAACACGCGGGGGCTGGCGTAGTTTTCCGAGGCGATGAGTTCGATATGCTCTTCTTGGCGATGTTCTTCGTTTTGGATCGCCGCCCACAACTCGTCGTCGAAGCCGGCAATTTCCATACCCTTGCTAAACATAATTCTGGCCTATAAGTAAGTCTGGTCACATGGAAGGGCGATATTGTACCGCAGATGCGCCGCAAAGGTTCGACCGCCAAGGGCATGGCAAATCCCGCGTCCGGCGAATTCACATTATAATGGCGGCCCAAAAACCATCCGCCGCCCCATGAATTCCGACGCCACGCCCGCCGCCGAAGGCTTTGACATCCCGGCTTTTTTGCATGCCTTGACCCAGCGGCCCGGCGTCTACAAGATGCTGGACGGGCAGGGCGAGGTGATTTACGTCGGCAAGGCGAAAAACCTCAAAAAGCGCGTCTCCAGCTATTTCCTCAACAAGGACGCCGCGCCGAAGCAGCAGGCGATGGTGGCGCGCATCGCCGCCATCGAAGTCACCGTCACCCACACCGAGGGCGAGGCGCTGCTGCTGGAAAGCCAGTGGATCAAGCGCATCCAGCCGCGCTACAACATTTTGCTGCGCGACGACAAAAGCTTCCCGTACATCCTCGTCACCGGCCACGCCTTCCCCCGCCTCACCTTCCACCGGGGTGCCCGCAAGCAGCAAGGCCGCTACTTCGGCCCTTACCCCTGCGCCGGGGCGGTGCGCGAATGCCTGAAACTGCTGCAAAAAATCTTCCCGGTGCGGCAGTGCGAGGATTCGGTGTTCAAAAACCGCTCAAGGCCGTGCCTGCAACACCAGATTGGCCGCTGCACCGCGCCCTGCGTGGGCCTGGTCGCGGCGGAGGCTTATGCCGAGGATGTCAACGACACCGTGATGTTTTTGGAGGGCAACGGCAAAGCCCTGATCGACGCGCTGGTGCGGCGCATGGAACAGGCGTCCAATCTGCTGCTGTTTGAAAAAGCCGCCCGCTACCGCGACCAAATCGCCAACCTGCGCATCATCCTCGCCAAGCAGGCGGTCACGGGCGAGCAGGGCGATTTGGACATCATGGCCTGCGCCATCAAAGGCCATCTCGCCTGTGTGCAGGTGCAGTTCATCCGGGGCGGCCAGCAGATCGGCGACCGCGCCTTTTTCCCGAAGATGACCGAGGAACACGAGGCCGGCAGTGTGCTGCAAGCCTTCCTCGCGCAGTATTATTTGAACCGGTCGGCCCCGCGCGAAATCCTGCTCAGCCATGACATCCCCGACCGCGCCCTGCTTGAAGAAGTGCTGGCGGCGCAGGCTAAACACGCCGTCCACATCAGCCCGAACACGCGCGGCGAGCGGCAAAAGCGCGTGCAATTGGCGCAGACCAACGCCGACACCGCGCTACAGGCCAAGCTCGCCAACCAGCAAGACCTGTTCGCCCGCTTCCTCAGCTTAGGCGAAGGGCTGAACCGCCCGGACACGCCGCAGCGGCTGGAATGCTTCGACATCAGCCACACCATGGGCCAGCAGACGGTGGCCTCCTGCGTCGTCTTCGACCGCCAGGGCGCGGTGAAATCCGCCTACCGCCGTTTCAATATCGAAGGCATCGAACCCGGCGACGACTACGCCGCGCTGGCCCAAGCCGTCACCCGCCGCTACCAGCGCATCAAAAAAGGCGAAGTGGAGCCGCCCGACATCCTGCTGATCGACGGTGGCAAAGGCCAAGTGTCCGCCGTGCGCCAAGCCTTGCAGGCCATCGACATGGACAACGTCTACATCCTCGGCGTGGCGAAAGGCCCCGACCGCAAGCCGGGGATGGAAATGTTGTTTCCAGCGGGACAGAACCAGCCTATCCTATTGCCTGCCCATTCGCCCGCCTTGCTGCTGATCCAACAGATCCGCGACGAGGCGCATCGCTTTGCGATCACCGGCCACCGCCAGCGCCGCAGCAAGGCCAAGAGCCAGTCGTCGCTGGAACTTATCGAGGGTCTTGGGCCAAAACGCCGCCAACAACTATTAAAACAATTCGGTGGTTTGCGCGAAATCAGCCGCGCCGATGTGGACGCCTTACGCGGCGTCGAAGGCATCAGCCGACAACTGGCCCAGCGCATTTACGATACGTTTCACGAACAGGACGCCTGACCCATGCACTTCAACCTGCCCACCTGGCTGACCTTTGTCAGGATAATGCTCATCCCGGTCATGGTGGCCATCTTCTACCTGCCCTGGCACTTGGCGCATCTGGCCTGCGCCGTCGTCTTCGGCGTCGCCGGCCTCACCGACTGGCTGGACGGCTACCTCGCCCGCAAAATGAGCCAGACCACGTTGTTCGGCGCCTTCCTCGACCCCGTCGCCGACAAGCTCATGGTGTCCATCGTGCTGGTGCTGATCGTGCAGGCCGACCCCAGCCCCTGGGTCGCCATCGCCGCCGCCGTCATCATCGGCCGCGAAATCACCATCGCCTCGCTGCGCGAATGGATGGCCGGCATCGGCCAGCGCAACAAAGTGGAAGTGTCGTGGATCGGCAAATGGAAGACCACCGCGCAGATCGTCGCCATCGAAACCCTGCTGGTCGGCATGGACATCTGGCAAGAACCGCTGCGGCTCACCGGCCAGGGCCTGCTGCTGGTCTCCGCCGTGCTGACGCTGTGGTCGATGGTCAAATACATCCAAGCCGCGCTGCCCGCGCTGATCAACCACGACGCCAACCCGTAACAAAAACCGTTGACACAATTCTCCATGCCTGTATAATGCGCGGCTATCGAAAGCGGGAATAGCTCAGTGGTAGAGCACAACCTTGCCAAGGTTGGGGTCGCGAGTTCGAATCTCGTTTCCCGCTCCAACGTTTCCATTAAAAAGCCGCGAATACCCAACGCGGCTTTTTAGTTTCTCCCTTTGTCCTACCTTTTCGGCTGAGTGGCAGAATGGTCATGCAGCGGCCTGCAAAGCCGTGTACGCCGGTTCGATTCCGACCTCAGCCTCCATAATATACATCCGGCAGCGTCCGATGAAATACATAAGCCCGCGAAATTGCGGGCTTTTTTGTGCCTGTTGCATCTGTAGAGGTTCGTACAAATCCGCCTACATCCGGCTATACTTGGGGGTAATTTTGGGGGTTACTGACTCCAGTCCGATACCTGTTACCCCCGAATCGCATGAAAGCCGCGCAGTTCACGGCTTTCCGCCAATAGACAGTTACCCCGCCCCAGCCGTAAGGTGAAGCCATGCCCTTGACCGATCCCGCAATCCGCAATGCCAAGCCAGCCGCAAAGCCCGTTAAGCTGGCCGACGAGAAAGGGCTGTTCCTGCTGATAGCACCGGCTGGGGGTAAGTGGTGGAGGTTAGTGCATAGCAAACAAAACATTGACAAAAGCTAACAATAGTTTATATTTGTTCTTTATGCAATATGAATCTAGCAGAAAAGCAGCGTTAATATTAGGATTGCACCCAAACACGCTTCGGAGAATGGCAAATGCCGGGGATATTGAAACCATCAGAATATCTGGACAACGAAAATACAACGTTGAAGCGTACTTGGGTTCAGTCAAGTCTTCTGTCGTTTGCTACTGCCGAGTGTCCAGTTACAAACAAAAAGACGACCTTGCCCGGCAAGTCTCATTCATGCAGGAACGATACCCAGAAGCCGAAATCATCAAAGACATTGGCAGCGGGATCAACTTCAAGCGAAAAGGGCTTAACGCCATTTTGGAACGCGCGATGCGGGGAACTCACATCACACTTGTGGTTGCCCACAGAGACAGACTTGCGCGGTTTGGACACGAACTCATCCGGTTTGTTGTCGAGTCAAACGGTGGAAAACCCGTGGTTCTATCAGAAGACGCACTCAGCCCCGAAGTCGAACTCACTAAAGACCTGCTCAATATCCTACACGTCTTCAGTGGCCGAATGCACGGACTTAGAAATTACAAAAAGCAAATTGCACAAGCTACGTCCAACCGCCCAGAACAAAGCACAATTCAGCCAATGGCTGAAAGTGAGCCGCTATGTCTATAACGCGACGATGGCCTTCCTGCGGGATTATGAGGGCGACACCAAGCCCTCATGGATGGACATTAAAAAGATGTTCACGCGTCTATTGCCTGACTGGACAAAAGACACGCCGTTTCAGATAAAAGGCATGGCCATCAAAGATGCGCACAACGCTTTTTGGAAAACCTGCAAAGCCAATAAAGGCAGCGGCAAACCCGCCGTCTTTCGCTTTCGTAGCCGCAAAGACCCCGTACAATCCTGCTTTATTCCCAAAACCGCCATTAGCCACAAAGGCATTTACCCGCAAGTGTCCGGCAAGGGCTTGGCATACGCCGAACCCTTGCCAGAGTCTTGTTTGGACTCTCGGCTGGTTTGGAAAGCCGGCAAATTTTACTTGGCCGTCCCCGCAAAACACCGTGTACCTTATGGCGAGAACCAAGCCCTCGGTGTGGTGGCGATTGACCCCGGCGTAAGAACGTTTGCCGCTTTCTATTCAGTTGATTCCTGTGGCTTGATTGGCAGTGGCGACTTTTCGCGCATTCAACGCATGGCGCACTACCTCGATGATTTAATCTCGCGCGCATCAAAGGCGGGAAAACAACAGAAAAAACGGACGCTGTTGGCGGCGTTAAGAATGCGCCAACAAGTGCAGAACCTTATTGATGAACTGCACCACAAAGCCGCGCTGTTCCTCGTAAAAAACTTTGACTGCATTCTGCTGCCCACTTTTGAAACTTCTCAAATGGTAGGCCGTGCGAGCAGAAAAAAAATCAGAAGTAAAACCGTCCGCAATATGCTGACCTTTGCCCATTACCGCTTTAAGCAGTTCTTAAAAAACAAAGCCTTCGAGCATGGCAAAACGGTGGTTGATGTATGCGAAGCCTATACCAGCAAGACGCACCCGGAAACGGGTGAAATAAAACAAATAGGCGGCGCAAAAAGAATACGATTACTCTCTGGCGAGTGGGTCAATAGAGATATAGTCGGAGCGCGTAATATCCTTTTACGCGCCTTGGTAGATACACCCGACTCTTTTAGAGTCGCAGTTAACGAAAGTTAAGAAAAAAGTATCGGTGCCTTAAGGTATGCTGCGTTTTATTAGTGCGTTGTTTCCGCCGCCGGAACAGCCGGAAGGCTTGGACGACGCCTTGATCGAAAAAGCCATCGAGCGGGTGGTGGCGGGGACGGATCGCCGGCTGCATGCGCTGCCGGACTTCCGCAAACGGCTGCGCGGGCCGGTGGAACAGACCATCGGCCATGTCGTCGCCTTGATCGACGCGCTGCCTGCGCCTGCGCCGATCAGCCCGCAGGCTTTCGGCGCCGATCCGAAGCTGCGCGCGCTGTTCGCCTCCGCCGACCATCTGCGCGAGGTGTGCGGCGGCTTCAGCAGCGTCCGCGATTATTTGCAGGGTTTGGACGGCCCGCCGCCGGATGAGATTTTTGGCATGCTCATCATGGCCCGCGAGGAGCGCAAGGTGTTCGCGGCGGAATTGCACGGCGACACGCTGCGCCGCGATGTGCTGCAAGTCGCCGTGAACTTTTCCAACCACCGCTACATACTGCCCGCCGCCAGCGAGCAAGACAGCCGCCGCGAACTGAAAAAGCGCGCCTTTGATTTTCTGGTCGAAAAAGCCTTGGAGCGCATCGCC
This sequence comes from Candidatus Methylumidiphilus sp., assembly GCA_046089945.1. Classification (GTDB taxonomy): domain Bacteria; phylum Pseudomonadota; class Gammaproteobacteria; order Methylococcales; family Methylococcaceae; genus Methylumidiphilus. The sequence goes on along the minus strand of JBJSYU010000539.1, from coordinate 1,947 downwards.
GACGAGCGCGGCAAGCGCCGCGACTTGGATCGCCAACGCCTGCTGCTGCGGCAAAAGCTGGACGCGATGCGCAACGGGCGCTGGGGGCTGGGGGCGATGGCGGACGACGGCGAGGGACAGTATCCGAACCTAGCGGCGCTGGAGGCCGAGATTGCGGCTTTGGAGGCGGAATTGGGACATAGCCGCGACAAGCTGGGCATCGCCGAAAGCCTGGACTGTGTGATCGACACCTTAAGCCAGCCCGCCGCGTGGCTGGGCGCGCGCGAAGTGACGCTGCGGCTGGATTACCGCGGGATGAAAGTCGCCGACACGGCGGCGGCGGCGGTGGAGGTCGCGCTGACCGAGTTGTTTTCCGGCGAGGCCGGGCAGCGGACGGTGCTGCTAGGGCGCATCGCGCGGGCCGAACTGCCGGAGCCTGCGGATTTTTGGAAGGCGGCGAAGCGCTATTTGTGAACGCCAACGGCTTTTTTGAACCTAATTTTTAGGAGCTAAACATGACTGACACTGACGATACGAAAGACTTGGGCGTGGCGATTGTGCTGCTGAAGAATCTGGCCGAGGAGACTTTGCCGAAAGCCTTGGAAATCAAAGAACGGCTAGACCGTGGTGAACTGTTGGATCATTGGGATATCGAGTTTCTCGAAAAGCTGTTCAAGCGCGCCGAGGAAGCCAAACCCTTGGTGGACAGGCACCCGGAATACCAGGACGTGTATGCCCAAACCGTGCATCTGTACAAGCAAATCACCGATCAGGCGGTGCTGAACGAGAAAGGCGCCGCCACGCCGGGCAGTTAGCCCGCCCTTCCCCGCGCCGACGTAGCGTCGGCATCTCTGCCGGCTTTAAGGTTTTAATGTAACGCCGGCAAGGATGCCGGCGCTACGCCTTAGCCGGCCACTGCCAGCCGTCCTTGCCCGGCCAGCGTTTCTAGCCCGATGTCCACGTTACAGCGGACTTTCACATCGTCCAGGATTAACCCGCCGACCAGATGCGCCGTGCCGGTGCCGTTGTTGAAATCGGCTTGGCTGAGGTCGCTTGCCGCCGCATCGAGCCTGACGCCGATTTCCGTGCCGCCTTGGGTGTCGGTGAACTTGATATGCACATAGCCGTTGTCGATGCTCTGCCGCAACGCGGCGGCCGTCTTGTCCGGGCGCAGGCTGGCTTCCACCGGATGCGTGCCTTCTGTCAAATACTTCACTAAATCATGTCCGGCCGTCTCCTCGGCCGGTGCGGCGGAGTCCGGGCGCGGGGCGCGGCTGGCTTCCTCCATCTGCCGCCTCAGGCTGAGCGGGCGCATGTCCGTCCATACCGACTCGATATGGGCAAGGCATTCCGCTTTTGCGCCTTGCGTTCCGACATCTTTCCAGCCGACCGGGTTTTCACGGTCGGCCGGCCAGATGGAATATTGCTCTTCCAGATTCACTACTACCTTATATATAGTGGCGTTGTCGCTGTCTTCTTCGTGCATATCGTGCCTTTGATCGTTGGGCAGTGTGTCAGTCGCATGACGTTGCGCTTGCCGCTTTCTGTCAGCGCAGTCTGCGGCCAGGCCCAGAATTGTAAGGCATGTCTTTATGCCTTTACAATTCGGGAATACGGCGCTGCGGCAGGCAATGGCGCAACGGGAAATGGCTGGCCTTGAGTGTTGACAAGGCGCTGGGCTTTGAGGTGTGGGCGGCAATGCCTTGGGGCTGGCCCATATTCTGCCAAGGCGGTATATTTGCCGCATGCCAAGGCCGCAAGCCGCATGGAGGCCAAGCGGATTGCCCTATCGTGGCAATGGAAAATAGACAAGCAGGGCAAAGCTTCGGCCTGGTTGACTGACAAAACTCCCCGCCGCCTTCTAAGTTGTTGAAGGCGCTGCAAAAAGGAAGACATGCCGCCAAGGCAAGTCATCCATCCAGCGGGAGCGGTCAAGCTGCCGGCGGGAGGCGCGGGCCGGCTCCGGGT
>JBJSYU010000538.1:0-4888 GCA_046089945.1 Candidatus Methylumidiphilus sp. | reverse complement strand
GGGTGCGCGAGGTTTGGCATTTCACCCGTCCGCGCCTGGGCATGCAGCCGACTTGGTTCCTCGACGGCATCCAGCAGTTGGACGAATAAACCGGCCGGATGAAAAAACCGCGTGTCATGGCTTTGCTGGCCCTACTGACGTTTTCCGGGGTCGGCTATTTTGGCGTGAGGCCTTTTGTGGACATTAAACCCGATGTCACCTTCACCACCCTCAAGGGTGCGAAAATCGACCTGAAAGCGCTGCGCGGGTCGCCCGTGCTGGTGGCGTTTTGGGCCAGCGATTGCGGCGTCTGCATGCAGGAGATGCCGCTGCTTAGCAGTCTGCACGAGCAGTTTTCCACATCCGGCCTGCAATTGGTCGGCGTGGCGATGGACTACGACATTCCGCGGCAGGTGGTGGAGGCGGTGGAAGCCAAGCGCCTGCCGTTCCCGGTCGCCTACGATCTGCAAGGCCGCTACGCCAAAGCCTTCGGCGGCGTGCGCTGGGTGCCTGACAGCTTCCTGCTCGGCCCCGACGGCGACATCGTGCTGCACTGGCAAGGCTTGCCGGACTTGCCGCTGTTGCGCACCACCATCGGACAACTACTCAACAAAAAGGCAAGACATGTGGCTTAAGGCGTTTCATCTGATATTCATGGTCACGTGGTTCGCCGGCCTGTTTTACCTGCCGCGCCTGTTCGTCTACCACACCATGACCGCCGACGCGGTCAGCATCGAGCGCTTCAAGATCATGGAGCGCAAGCTGTATTTCGGCATCATGACGCCGGGCATGGTGCTGACCTTCCTGTTTGGCATTTGGATGCTGTTCGACTATGCCTGGGAGGCTTACCGGACGCAGGGCTGGCTGCACCTGAAGCTGACCTTGCTGGTGCTGCTGGCGGTTTACCACGTCTGGTGCGGCAAATGGCTGCTGGATCTGAAACACGAGCGCAATGTCCACAGCCATATCTTTTACCGCTGGATCAACGAAGTTCCGGTCGTCTTTCTGATCGCCATCATCCTGCTGGCGGTGCTGAAGCCGTTTTAGCAACCCCGTCCTTTTCCGACACTTAAGAGCCTGCCGCGATGCCCACCTACGACTATCAATGCCAAGCCTGCCGGCAGACATTCACCGCGCTGCACAAAATCAGCGAACCGGCCCCGCCCTGCCCGCACTGCGGCAGCGCCCTGGTGCAAAAGAAGCTGTCCGCTCCGGCGGTGCAGGGCGGCGGCAAAGCCCCGGCCAGCCCGGCGGGGCAGGGCTGCGGCATGGGCGGCTGCGGTCATAAGCACTGACCGCCGGCCGTCGCGCCGCATCCGCCGACCAGCCCCGTCGGCTTTCCTCCTGGCCTTTCGCGCCACCGCCACGCCTCATCCCGCCACCAATCCTCCCCGCCGCGCCTGCGCTTTCGGCGCGGGCCGGGTGGCCCCGCCCTGCCAGCGGCGCGGGCGCATTGAAAAAGCCTGCTAAGATTATGTGTTCAACGCCAGTCTGTCTGGCTGAGGCGACAGTCGCGCCCGCGCCTGTTGCGTCAGCGACACAGCCACGACTGGAGCGCTTCCCGGCCACCCCCAACCCTCCCAAGGCATCCGATGAACCCGGCACAAGACGACCCCAAGTGGCCAGCCCCAGGCTGGCGCCGCCGCTGGCAGCCCTTGGCCCTGCTGGCGCTCGGCCTGTGCGCCACCACGCTGGCGACGCTGCATACCCTGACGGATGTGGAGGAGCGGGCGCGCCGGGAGTTTGTGTTCGCCGCCCACGAGATCAGCTCCAAAATCCACGCCCGGCTGCGCGTCCACGCCCAGACGCTGCGCAGCGGCGCCGCGTACTTTGCGGCTTCGGAGAAAGTCAGCCGCGAGGAGTGGCAGGTTTTTGTCGAACATTTGCGGCTGGACAGCCACTTGCCGGGTGCGCAGGGCATGGGCTACGCGCAGATCATCCCGCCTGAACGCTTAAGCCAGCTTGTCGAAAGCCTCCGCCGCGCCGACCAGCCGGACTATCAAATCTGGCCCGCAGGCGAGCGCCCGGTTTACACCGCTGTCATTTATCTCGCACCCTTCACCAGCCAAAACCTCCACGCCCTAGGCCATGACTTGTATGCCGATCCGCTGCTGCGGGCGGCGCTGGATCAAGCCCGCGACCAAGACACGGCGACACTGTCGGGCAAGCTGCCGGACGCGGCGGGTGCCGACGCGCAGCCTGACGCTTTAATGGTGGCGCCGGTCTACCGCCATGGCCTGCCCGCCGCGACTGTCGCCGAACGCCGCGCCGCGCTGACGGGCTGGGTGTTCAGCCCCTATCGCATGGACGCGCTGATGCGCGGGGTGCTAGGCGGCTGGGACGAACAGCCCGACAAGCGCATCGACCTGCATGTGTTCGACGGCGCCCAGGCCAGCGCGGCGGCCCTGCTGTACGACAGCCGGCCGCTGGCGGACAACGAACCCGTCCATGTCACGCACAACAGCCTGCTGCTGCCGCTGGACTTCAACGGCCACCGCTGGACGCTCGGCTTCCAGTGGGCGGACGCCGAACCCCAAGCTTGGCAATACAGCCCGGTCTGGCTGGCCGCGGGCGGCGGGACGGCCGTCAGCCTGCTGCTGGCCCTGCTGCTGCGGTCGCTGCTCAAAACCCGCGCCAACGCGGAGCGGCTGCGTGTCGAACTGGCCGCCCGCCGCCAGGGTGACGAAGCCCTGAAAGCCATCTCGCAAGGGGTGGTGATTACCGGCGCCGACCGTCTGGCGGTCTATGTCAACAATGCCTTCACCCGCATCACCGGCCACCGCGCCGAGGACATCCTTGGCCGCTCCTGCGCGTTGCTGCAAGGGGCAGACACCGACCCGGCGACGGTGGCGCAAATCAACGCCGCCGTGGACGCCGGGCAGCCGTTCAATGGCGAAATCCTCAATTACCGCAAAGACGGCTCGGCGTTTTGGAACGAGCTGTCGATCACCGCGCGGCTGGACGCCGCCGGCCGGCCCGGCCAATTCATTGGCGTGTTGCGCGATGTCTCCCGGCGCAGGCGCTTTGACGCCGCCCTCGCGGCGACCGCCGAATTCGTCTCGGCCATACGCGGCCAGAATTTCTGCGCGGATGTCGTGCGCTATGCCGCAGAGACCTTGGGGCTGGACTATGTCCACATCGCCAGCCGCGTCGCGGGCGGCGGCTGGGCGGAAATCCACGCCGCTTGGCTGGACGGCGGGCCGATCCCAAACTGGAGCTACAGCCTGCCCGGCGCGCCCTGCTGCGAGGTGATGCGGGGAATGCGCCTGTGCGTGGCTGACGGGGCGCAAGACCGCTACCCGCAAGGCGATGGCCTGCGGCAAGTCGGCGCCTATGGCTACATCGGCGAACCCATCGTCAGCGCGGTCGGCGAGACCGTCGGCCTGATTGTCGGCGCCACTCACGCGCCGTTGGCCGACGCCGACATGCTGCGGGCCAGCCTGCGCATCCTCGCCGCCAGCGCCGCCGCCGAGTTTGCGCAGCGCCTCGCCATGGAGACGCTGCGGCAGGAGCGCGACACCAACAAAAACATCCTGCAAACCGCCGAAGCCATCATCGTCGCCCTAGACCCCGCAGGCCGCATCACGCTGATCAACCGCAAAGGCTGCGAGCTGCTGGGCTACGCCGAGGACGAGCTGTTGGGCCAAGATTGGTTTGCCGCCTGCCTGCCCGGCGGCGTGGCGGATGAAGCCCGCGACATCCACCGCCGCCATCTGGCGGGCGCGGGCGACGGCCTGGGCTATTACGAAAACCCGGTGCGCACCCGGGGCGGCGCGGAGCGGCTGATTGCTTGGCGCAACAGCCTCATCCGCGACGCGGAAGGCCGGGCGGCCGGCGCACTGAGCGCCGGCGAGGACATCACCGAGCGCAGGCAGGCCGAGGCCGCGCTGCACGTGGCCTTGACCAAGTACAAGACGCTATTCGAGTGCTTCCCGCTGGGCATCACCATCGCCGACGCGGCCGGCAAGATTGTCGAAAGCAATCCCATCGCCGCCACGCTGCTGGGCGTGTCCGTCCACGAGCAAACCCGGCGCGCCATCGACGGCCCGGCCTGGAAGCTGGTGCGCCCCGACGGCACGCCCATGCCTGTCAAAGAATTCCCCAGTGTGCGGGCGCTGCATGCCAGACGCCCGGCCAGCGCGGAGCTGGGCGTGGTCAAGGCCGACGGCGCGACCACTTGGCTGCACGTCACCGCCGCCCCGCTGCCCTTGCCCGGCTACGGCGTCGCCATCACCTACGGCGACATCAGCGAACGCAAGCAGGCCGAGGCCGAACTCGCCCGCCACCGCAGCCACTTGGAAGAGTTGGTGCAGTCGCGGACATTGGAACTGAGCGAGGCACGCGACGCCGCCGAAGCCGCCAGCCGCGCCAAAAGCCGCTTCCTGGCGAACATGAGCCACGAAATCCGCACCCCGCTGAACGCCATCATCGGCTTGGCCTACCTGCTGCAAAAAAATATCCATGAGCCTAAGGCGCATGGGCAATTGCTGAAAATCGGCCAAGCCGCCCAGCACCTGCTGCGCATCGTCAACGATATATTGGATTTGTCGAAGATCGATGCCGGGCGGATGGCGCTGGAGGTCGCGGATTTTTCTCTGGCGCAGACGCTCGGACAGGTTTTGGACATGCTGGGGGAGCAGGCGCGGGGCAAAGGGCTGAGCCTCAAGCTGGACATCGATCCGGCCCTGCCTGCGCAACTGCACGGCGACGCCCGGCGGCTGGAGCAGATCATGCTGAACTTCGTCGGCAACGCCATCAAATTTTCCGCGCAAGGGCAAATCAGCGTCCGCGCCCGGCGGCTGGACGGCGATCCGCGCAGCGTCTCGCTGCGCCTGGAAGTCGAAGACCACGGCATCGGCATCGACCCGGCGCAGCATGCGCGGCTGTTCGAGGCGTTCGTCCAGGCTGA
>JBJSYU010000537.1:0-3460 GCA_046089945.1 Candidatus Methylumidiphilus sp. | reverse complement strand
GGTTCGGCGCCGGAATCGAAGCGGTCCGGCCAGGCCATGGCGTGGGCGATCGGAATGCGCATGTCGGGGTTGCCCATCTGCGCCAGCACGGTGCCGTCCACATAGTCCACCATGGAGTGGATGACCGACTGCGGATGCACGACGACTTGGATTTGCTCCGGCGGCAGGTTGAACAACAGGCAGGCTTCGATGACTTCCAGCCCTTTGTTCATCATCGTCGCCGAATCCACCGAAATTTTCCGGCCCATGACCCAGTTGGGGTGGGCGCAGGCTTGGTCGGGGGTGACATCGTGCAGCTCGTCCAGGCGCTTGCGCAAAAACGGCCCGCCGGAGGCGGTCAGCAGGATGCGGCGGACTTCCGCCGGATGGCGGCCGGCATGGTAATGCGCCGGCATGCATTGGAAAATGGCGTTGTGTTCGCTGTCGATGGGCAGCAGTTCCGCGCCGGACTCGACCACGGCTTTCATGAACAAGGGGCCGGACATCACCAGCGCCTCTTTGTTCGCCAGCAGCACCGACTTGCCGGCCTTCGCCGCCGCCAAGCTGGGCAACAGGCCGGCCGCGCCGACTATCGCCGCCATGACGCTGTGTACTTCCGGCAAGGTGGCGACCTGCTCCAAAGCTTCCACGCCGCACAGCACCTCAATGCCGCCCAGGCCCGCCGCCTTCAGTCGGGCGCGGAACGCCGCCGCCTTGGCCTCGTCCAGCAGCACCGCATAGCCGGGCTTGTGGGCTTGGCATTGTTCAAACAGCAGATCGACATTGTGGTTCGCGGTCAACGCCACGACGCGGTAGCGGTCGGGATGGCGGGCGACCACGTCCAGCGTGTTGACGCCGATGGAGCCAGTCGCGCCTAGGATGCATATGCCTTTCATTGGAAGAAAACCCCCAGCAGTTTGGAACCCGCGTAATACACCGAGACGGCGGCAATCAGGCTGTCCAGCCGATCCAGCAGTCCGCCATGCCCCGGCAAAATGGCGCCGCTGTCTTTGACGCCGCGCACCCGCTTGGCGAGGCTTTCAAACAAGTCGCCGACCACCGAGAAAAACACGGTGACGACCGACAGCATGACGAAATCCAGCACTTGCGTCGCGCTGAATTCCAAGAACGAGCCGGCCTGCGCCCAGTACAGCCCGCCGGCCGTCAGCAGGGCGAACAAGGCCACCGCCACCAGCGCGCCGTACAGTCCTTCCACGGTTTTGCCGGGGCTGATGTCCGGGGCGAGCTTGGTCAGGCCAAAGCGCTTGCCGGTGAAATACGCGGCGATGTCGGCCAACCAAACCAGCAGGAATAAATACAGCAGTTGTTTCGGGCCGAGGTTGTGCTGCGTCCACACCATCAAAATCCACGCCGTCACCAACACGAACAGGCCCACCGCCATCCGCGCGACCGGCGGATAGTTGAACGCCACCAGTTTGCTGGGGATCTTGCGCGCCAACGCGCTGAACAGCAGCCAAAAAGCGATGACCGGCCAGGCCAGCCATTCTTCGGTTTCCCCGGCCCATTGCTGGTAGGAGGTCATCAGCCCCACGCACACCGCCGTGAACGCCGCCCGCGCCTGCACCGAGGCCAGCCCGGACAGGTCAGACCATTCCCAGGCGCAAACGGCGATGGCGATGCCCCACACCAGCGCAAACCACAAGTCGGGCAGCAGCAAGATGGCGAGAATGGCCAATGGCGCCAAGATGGAAGCCGTCAAGATGCGGTTTTTCAGCATGTCGTTTGTCTTTGTTTTGATTGAAGTGGGCGGAATGATGGGATTGGCGGTAGCGCCGCCGGCCCGTTAGGGCAGCAAGGTTTCCACTTGCTCGCCGGTGTAGCCAAAGCGGCGCTGGCGCCCGGAATAGTCTTTGATGGCTTCGGCCAGCGCGGCCTCGTCGAAGTCCGGCCACAGCGTGTCGGTGAAATACAGTTCGGTGTAGGCCAACTGCCACAGCAAAAAGTTGCTGATGCGCTTTTCGCCGCCGGTGCGGATGAACAAGTCCGGCTCCGGCAGACCGGACAAATCCAGATGGGCGGACAGCACATCGGTGGTGATGGCATCAGGCGCCAGCGAACCGTCGGCGACCCGCGCGGCCACGCGGCGCACCGCTTCGGTGATTTCCCAGCGGCCACCGTAATTGGCCGCAATGACCAAGTTTAGGCCAGTGTTGGCCGAGGTCAGGCTTTCGGCGGCGGCAATCTTGTCTTGCAGCTCGCCGGCGAACGCGGCGCGGTCGCCAATCACCCGCAGCCTGACGTTGCGCTTGTGCAGCTTTTCGGTTTCCTTTTCCAAGGTGGACAGAAACAAGCCCATCAGCACGGAAACCTCCTGCTGCGGCCGCCGCCAGTTTTCGCTGCTGAACGCGAACAAGGTCAGCACCTCCACGCCCGCCGCGCCGCAGTATTCGATCACTTTGCGCACCGATCCCACGCCGGCGTGGTGGCCGGCGGTGCGCGGCAAAAACCGGCTTTTCGCCCAGCGCCCGTTGCCGTCCATGATGATGGCGATGTGGCGCGGCAACTGCCCTTGGCTAAACGGCTTCAATACAGCGTCCATTGTTGACCTGTGGGAATGGCATGAACTGAATTTAAGCCTTAAGTTTTGGGCTTGCGGCCTAGGGGTTAAAGGGCCAGCAAGTCGGCTTCCTTGACTTCCAACAGCCCATCGATTTCCTTGATGAACTGGTCGGTCAGCTTCTGCACCTGCTCGGCGCCGCGCTTTTCCTCGTCCTCGGAAATCTGCTTGTCTTTCAGCGCGGCTTTGAGTTCGGTGTTGGCGTCGCGGCGGATGTTGCGCACGGCGACACGGCCATTTTCAGCCTCGCCGCGCGCCACTTTCGCCAAATCCTTGCGGCGCTGCTCGGTGAGCGCGGGCAGCGGCACACGGATCACCGGGCCGGTGGTGTTCGGGTTCAGCCCCAGGCCGGAGGCCATGATGGCTTTTTCAATCACGGGGATCATGTTGCGCTCCCACGGCGTGATCGCCAAGGTGCGGGAGTCTTCGGCGGTGACGTTGGCGACTTGCGACAGCGGGACTTCGTTGCCGTAGTAGCTGACATGCACCTGCTCCAGCAAGCTGGGATGCGCCCGTCCCGTCCTGATTTTGGCGAATTCGTGCTTCAGCGATTCAATGGATTTTTTCATGCGCTCGCTGGCGCGCTTGTGTATATCGGCAGTCGTCATGGTGGATTATCCGGTTACGATCAGAGAACCAAGTTCCTCGCCCTGCACCAGGCGCATCACCGCCCCCGGCTCAAACACGTTCATCACGCGCAAGGTCATGTTGTGGTCGCGGCACAGCACCAGCGCCGTCGCGTCCATGACGTTGAGGCGCTGGTCCAAGGCTTCGTCATAGGTCAGCTTTGCATAAAAGCGAGCGGCGGGGTCTTTCAGCGGGTCGGCGGAATACACACCGTCCACTTTGGTCGCCTTAATCAGCAGGTCGGCGCCGATTTCCACGGCGCGCAGGCTGGCCGCC
>JBJSYU010000536.1:0-7256 GCA_046089945.1 Candidatus Methylumidiphilus sp. | reverse complement strand
CCCTAATGTCACTAAAAGAAATGAAGCCGAACCTAGCAACCACGCATTGTCAGATTCCGACAATCCAACGTTAACTGGCTTTGATAATCCTTTGGGGAAAAAAGCATAAATAGCAATTAAAGCTGGACTATATCCACCAAGTTTTCTTGTTGCATAACTCTCTCTTATCCCTCTTTCTATGCGTCTTATATAAATATTATTTATAGCTTTTTGATATTCCCCGGCTAAACATCCGTGTGCTACAGCGCAATAAAGAGGTTCCATCTCTTCCAATGTATCAGGAAACTCTTTTTCAGGCAATTTTTGATAATAATCAAACAATACCCAATGCGCTTGCTTGAATGCTTCGGGATGATACTCCTTAAATTTCTCTCCAAAGTAAGCACGAATAATCGGATGCGTATCCCATTCCAGCCGTTGAAATATGCCTTTTTTGCCCAACAACAAACCGCATTTTTCTAACCGCTGTTCTACCACATGCCATTGTTTTGCCGTTAGAGTGCGTAACGGCTCCGCATGATGCGCAGTAGCAATCAACATCGCTTTTTCTGCCGCGTTCATCGGGCGGTCAAACAAACCCAACAACTGTAAAAAACAGCGTGATGCGGCATCTTGTAAACTATCGTAATACTCCAACACCCGCACAGCATGGCGACTGTCTTTTTCGGCATCACTATCGCCGTGCGCCTCCGTTAAAGGCGGTAATTCTCTAGCATAGCGGCAATCGCCTTGATGATGTTCGACCAACAAATGCCCGAATAGCACCAGACTCAAGGCATGGCCATTTACGTCTTTGCTAATCGCTTGCCGCTCCTCTGCGTTGCCCGTTACGCCTAAAGCTTGCAGTAGCACCGCGCCGTCATCGTGTGGCAGAGTTTTTAAATCCAGCGACAAATAATGCTCTGCCTGCCACTTTTTGAGTTCCACCAACGGTTGCCGAGACGATAGCAATACAAAACTTTTGCCCGCTGTCCGCCGAAAACAGGCGATAAATTCTTTTAATGCGCTGTCTTGCAATTCCCCATTCATGGTTTGCAAGTTTTCAGGATATTGCAGCGGTTCTATCCCATCCAGAACCAGCAAACAGGGATGCTGTTGCAGGCACCGAGCTAACACCCTTGCTTTTTCGATTTCATCTTTGGGGATCTCCGTTATCCCCAAAAAAGGCAACACGGCATTGAAAAAAGGCTGGGAGTTGGTAAATGTGGTGTGCGAGCCTTGAGAATAAAACGACCAGCCAAAGACACGGGTTTTGCCGTAATAATTGTGTTCAGCGATGTGTTGCAACCATTCATCGGTTAAAGCGGATTTACCAATCCCGCCCGCCGCGACAATAATGGCTAAGCGGGTTTTGCCATCGGTGAATCGCTCGGTGAGTTGCGCCAGTTCGGTTTCGCGGCCTATTAGCGCTGTGGTGGGTTTTGGGAGATGATATAAATCAGGCGGGATGATTTCTTCTGGGGATTCACCCAGTGAAATAGTAACAGTAGAATTTTTAATATCTTTGAGGTTAATTGAGTTATCAACAGCCTTTCTGGGGAAAAGTTTGTTAAACATGGCAATTCTGTTTGCTCAGTTTGTTGAATTTTCTGCCATTCAATAATGATAACGGCAGGCCAAAATTCTAATTTTATCGTCCAAAACTTCATAAACTAAACGATGCTCTTGGTCTATACGCCTTGACCAGCAACCGGATAATTCATGTTTTAACGCTTCTGGTTGTCCTGTTCCTGTAAATGGGGTACGTTGAATCTCTTTGATGAGTTTTAAAATCTTCAACGCTTTTTTGCGGTCTTGTTCTACCCACCAAGCCAAATCTTCAAAACCTACAGCATCAAATTCCAAGCTTTTCACAAGCAGCTCCAAATTCAATACCTTCTTTGCGCCCCTTGGCGGTTAATAGGCGTTGCTTCATGGTGGCACTTTTCAGCAAATAGGCGGTTTCCCGTTCGGCGATTATTTCCTGCCATAATTCAATCGGCACAATCACCGCTGTTGGCTTGCCTTGTGCATTGGCTACATATTGAATTTCTGCGGTATTCATACTGTCACCTTTTGATTTTAATTTTGGAGCCATCAATTTCTTCAAGGGTAATATCCCGTCCTTTGGGGCTTTCTACATCAATGTTGCTTTTTTTGATGTTCTTAATAGCGGTTTGATCTTTATTTTCACGCTGACTCGCTGTTATTTTGAGTTTGTTGTTAGTGAAAATGGCACTGAATTTGCCGCTGACTAATAGCCCTAACATGATTAAGATAAAGCCGCCGATAAGCCAAAGCTGTGTGTCGTTCATCTTGATTACCTTATATTTGTGCTATTTTTGCGCTGGTTGCCAAGCTCCGCTGTAACCCGAAACGTGAAGCTATTCACGGGTAGCGGAGCTTCCAAGAGCCATAGGCTCTGAGGTACGAAGCGCGTCGTTCGCGGATTCTACACGGATTCTCCAGCCATCTGCAAAGCTTTTTCCATCAATCCATCATCCAAATACAGCCCAACCCTGCGCAGCCGTTCAATAACCGGCTTGGCTTCTGCGGCTTTGCCATCACGACAACACCCAACGAGCCGATAACTCGAATATTCAGGGCCATAGGATGTGCCGACGAAGGAGGCGCATCAATCGAGACGCGCCCAAACGATGCGCTTCGTTCCTCAGCGCATCCTATGGCCCTTCTTTTCTCACTGTCACTTCACGAACAACCGCCGCCGGAACCACCAACAATCCGGCCAGGCTAGGCAATAGTTCCAAACATCCCGCCTTGCCTAAGACGATCAGCGGGGAGGCGTTGACGACCCACACCTTAAGAGTCTCGCAATTCTTCGGCAAGATCTTCCGCCGTGACTTGGCAGGCAGGCACCTTGCGGCGGAATAGCTCTTCGATAAATTCAGCCCGGCAAAGGTCGGCGATTTCTGCGGCGCGGCCTTGGGATATTCTGCCTTGGGCATACCATTGGACGGCGGCGGCGATGCGCATTTCGCGGGCAAATTCGGCGGGCGACAGGCGCAACGCTCCAAATATGCCGGGGGCAAAGTCGTAGGCGATAGTGGTCATTTTGTTGTCCTCGTTGATCGACTCATGGGGGTTTTCGGAAGGTTTATGCCGCTTCCATCAATAGGCAACCTTCGCTTAAATAAAGTTGATGGATTGACGGCAGAAAGCGGCGAAGTGTATACAATCGTCACGCTAATGTCTTTTGAAGGTGCCAAAAACGGTTATGAGCTACGAAGTTTACCATGCCGACTGTTTCGACTGGCTGCGCGAGCGGCAACCCGGTTCGGTGCATGCGGTGTTGGCCGACCCCCCTTATGGGCTGGTCGAGTTTTCCCGCCATGAATTGGCGAAATTGCGCACCGGCAAGGGCGGCGTGTGGCGTTTGCCGCCGTCCATCAGCGGCGTCCAGGGCCATAGGATGTGCCGACGAAGGAGGCGCATCAATCGAGACGCGCCCGAACGATGCGCTTCGTTCCTCAGCGCATCTTATGGCCCTGAATATTGTTGCGTGGAAACCGGCTAGTTTGCCATCCTTGGACGCTGGATTCCGGCTCCCGGCCGGAATGGCGGATATTTTTTCGGCATTGGCTGAACAATCTTGCTAATTCAGGCCGCTTAAAGCCCTGCGGGGTTTTGACGATGGCTTCACCCGTCCAACTTGCCCCAAGCCGACAGGTCTTTCACCACCCTAGGCACCCGCTTCCCGCCTTCTGTCTCCCGCATTTCGACAAACTCCCGCGCCGGGGTCTGGCTGTGGCTGACATGCAAGGGCTTGTCCGGGCCGTAGTAGTACAGCCGGTCGAACGGGGTGTTTTCGGCGATCCACAGGGCGACGGCGCGCATGTCTTCGTCGGGGATGATGAAGTCCACCGCCGCGCCTAGGCGCGGGCAGAGGGGCTGGCCTTTGGCGTTGAGTTCGTGGGCGCTGTGCTGGTCAAGTTTTGGGACGATGCGGGCGGGGATCAGCCGGGCCAAGGCGGGCGAGCAGAAGCCGTAGGTCAGGCGGATCATGCCGAAATAGTCGAGGACGGGGTCGAGGATGGCCACCGCCAAGTCGCGCAGCGCGGAGTAGCTGTCGGGCTGTCGCGGCAGGTTGGGCAGGCCGTGGGCGGACTGGGTTTCGCCGCATTCGATCAAATGCCGGTAGGTGAAATACTGTCCGCAGCGGGCGTCTAGGGCGGGGATGGTTTGGCTGCGGCGCAGGCGGAAGCCGTCCACCACCCAGCGGGCGGTTTCCAGCCGGCCGTCGAAGGCTTTCGGGTTGGGGCCGTAGCCGCTGAGGTCGAACAGGCCGAGGTTTTCCAAGGCTTCGTCAAACGCAAGCTGCTCGGCGTAATGCGGAAACTCCTCGTTGATGAGGCGGGATTTGCGGAACAGGTAGGGCGGCTCGTAGACATCGCCGTAGTCGAACACCTCAAACGCTTGGGTGCGCAGGTTGATTTTGACGCGCTGCGTCAGCTTAGGCAGCGGTCGGCCGGTGAAGTCGTCGAAGCGCATCAGGCTGAGCTTGCCGGAGCGGATGTGGATTTTCAGCAGGTCGGCCGCGCCGGGGTCGCCGTACAGGCGCAGGCCGCAGACGATGTAGGTGCGCAGCACCGGCGGCAGTTGCGCGACGCAGGCGGTGGGCAGTTGCAGCGATTCGCCTTCCTCCAGCCAGCCGACGCCGCGCTCGGCGGCTTCGCGGCAGGCGGCGGCGACGGACTCAGGGCGGCCGGCGGCAAACAGCAGTTCCAGCCCGCTGGCCTGGGCGGCGCGGTAGTCGCCGAAGAACGCCTTGACATCGGTTTGCAGCCGGCTTTCCAGATGGCGGTAAGCCGGGCGCTGGGCGAAGTGCATTTGCGCAAAATAGATGCGCAAGTCGTCGATGCGCGATTGCCGGGCCTGCTCCAACACCGCGCTGGCGTTTTCCTGGCGCGACTTGACGCAGCGCAAAGCCGCCGCGATGGTTCCGAAGGCGTCGGCCAGCGCGTCGGCCTCAGGGATTTCGGCGCGTTCCGGGTCGCGGCCTAGGCTGAGGCACAATTGCCACAGCGGATCGAGGATGTTCTGGTGCTGTCGGTATTTTTCTTCGGCCTTGCTGGGGCGGGAGCCGGCTTTTGGGCCGGCCGGCTTGGACAATTGCGCGAGGCGCAGGACGCGGCGGCGGTTTTCCTGGCGGCCGGATAGGAAGCGCTGTTCGGCGTCCTGGTCTTTGAACACATAAAAGATGCCCGGCCCCACCGGCAGGGGTTCGCAGCCCAGCGCGTCGGCGAGGTAGTCGCGCAGTTCGGTTTGCGTGTAGTACTTTTGGAAGGTGTTGCGGGCGGTCAACACGCCGTCGCTGTAGGATTTGCCGCGCACCGCCTCCGGGTTGGCGAGCATCGCCGCGACCACCAGCAGTTCCCCGGCCAGCGCATAGGCAGCGAGCAAGGCGTGCAGACGTTCATCCGGGTCTTCGATGACGTTGATGACAAAGCCTAGGTTGACGATGTCGGCGCTGTGCCGGCCGGCGTCCGCCGCGTAGTAAGGGTCCCAGCCGCTGGCGCTGATGCCGTTGGCGCACAGGCCGCGCACGTCGTCGCCACGCCCGCAGCCGTAGTCGAAGACGGTTTTGCCGTCGAGCAGGCCAAAACGGGCTAGGGTTTGCACCGGCACGGAGAAGTTTTGCCGACTTAAGGCGGTGAGGTGGCGGGCGACGCCTAGGCCGGCGTCTGCGCCTGCGGGTTCCGCCGATTCATCGTTGCCGACGGTGAGCAATTCATGGCCGACGACGCGGTAGCCGCGCTGCGCCAGCAATTCGTCCCAGGCGCGTTTGAAGCCGATGCGGCAGGGGTCGTCGAACAGGCCGGCCAGTTCGGCGGCGGCGGTCAGCCGGGCGTAGGCTTCGCGCTGCGGATGCGCAGGCGGCAGCAGCAGTTCTTTGCGGTGCAGGATCGGCGGGTTCAGCGAGTCGGCGTAGGTGCGGAAGCGGGCGCTGGACTGGCCCAGATCCACCGTCCAGTAGCGGCGCAGCGGCGGGAAGGCTTCGTCAAAAAAGCCGGGGTAGTCGAGCAGCGACAGGCGCTGGCCGTCGTCGCTGAGCTTGAGGACGTTGAAGTCTTCGCCGGGCTTGGCCTGGGCCAGCCGGGCCGCAGCCTCGGCCAAGGCTTGCGTGGCGGCGTCCAGCGCGCAAAGGTGGAGGTAAACATGGCGGGCGATGGTCTTTCCGGTCTTGTGCATGGTTTCAGGCGCGGCGGTTGTCGTCGGTTTCACGCGGTTATCATGCCACAATAGGCGTCGGCGCCACAGGCGGCGGGCCGGTTTTCCTGACCAAGGCTGCACGGGATTGACGTAGCGCCGGCATCCTTGCCGGCGTTTGAGACATTCCAGGCTTTGGCCGGCAGGATGCCGGCGCTCCAAGGTAAACGCCGGCAGGGATGCCGGCGCTACGACGCCGCGTAACATCCATTAAGAGGCCATCATGCTAGAAATCCTGCAAATTCCCGCGCTGACGGACAATTACATCTACCTCGCGCACGAGCCGAACGGCTGGGCCACGGCGGTCATCGACCCGGCGGCGGCCGAGCCGGTGCTGAAGGCGCTGGACGAGCGCGGCTGGACGCTGACGCATATCCTCAACACTCACCACCACGGCGACCATGTCGGCGGCAATCTGGAATTGAAGCGGGCCACCGGCTGCGCCGTCGTCGGCGTGGCGCGCGACAAGGAGCGCATCCCCGGCATCGATGTGGAAGTCGCCGAGGGCGATATCATCGGCTTGGGCCATGCGGCGGCGCGGGTGCTGGACATCCCCGGCCACACCAGCGGGCATATCGGCTTTTGGTTTGCAGAGGACGACGCGCTGTTTTGCGGGGACACGCTGTTTGGCTTGGGCTGCGGCCGGCTGTTCGAGGGCCATGCCGAGCAGATGTGGGAATCCTTGGAAAAAATCCGCGCCCTGCCGCCGTCCACGCGCATTTACTGCGCCCACGAATACACTCAGGCCAATGGCCGCTTCGCGCTGACCGTGGAGCCGGGCAACCCGGATTTGCTGGAACGCTTAAGCGATGTGCAGTCGCTGCGGGCGCGCGGCCTGCCGACGGTGCCGTTTTTATTGTCTGAGGAGTTGGCGGCGAATCCGTTCTTGCGCCCGGAAAGCCTGGCGATCCGCCACCGTTTAAAGTTGGAGAAGGCGGACAACTGGCGGGTGTTTGCGGAGCTTCGGCATTTGAAGGACGGCTTCGTCGGCTGAGGCGCGCGGCGAACGTAGGAGCGGGCTTCCAGCCCGCGATAATCGCGGCCTAAAG
>JBJSYU010000535.1:0-4297 GCA_046089945.1 Candidatus Methylumidiphilus sp. | reverse complement strand
AGGCCATGCGCAAGAACGTCCTGGCCAAATGTTATGGCGGCGACATTTCCCGTAAGCGCAAGCTGCTCGAAAAACAAAAGGCCGGCAAAAAGCGCATGAAACAGGTGGGCAAAGTCGATATACCCCAGGAGGCTTTCCTGGCCGTTCTCCGCGTCAACAAGGATTAAGGCCATGGATTATGATTTTGAGTTCTTCCTAGTGGCCGCCAGCGCAGTCACAGGGCTAATCTGGGCGGGCTGGGTGTTGTGGCTGAAAACCCATCCCGATGCTGAAAAAAGCGCTGGCTGTGGCTGGCTGGGCATTGAAGTACAAGATGTTACCCGCGAAAAGGCTGATTCTTTGGGCTTAAAGAAAACGCAGGGTGTGTTGGTGTCGAAAATCCTGCCCAAAAGCCAATTGGAACTGGTCGGTGTTCAGATGGGCGATGTCATCACCGAGTATAATGGTCGGCCAATTACCGCCCCCTCATTGGCGCAGATTGCTGAATCCACCCAGATTGGACAAACCGCCAGCGTGTGGCTAGTCCGCCAAGGCCAGGGTGCGGAGATGCAAATTGTCCGGGCATTTGACGGGCCGTGGTCGGTCGAATATGCCCGCTCATTTTTCCCAGTGATTTTCATCGTGATGCTGCTGCGCTCATTTTTGGCTGAGCCGTTTCGCATACCTTCTGGCTCGATGATGCCTACATTGTTGATAGGCGATTTTATTCTAGTCAACAAGTTCACCTATGGCATCCGTCTGCCGGTTTCGCATACCAAACTGGTTAAGCTGGGCGAGCCTAAGCGCGGCGATATCGTGGTGTTTAGATACCCTAATGACCCGTCGGTGGATTACATCAAGCGCGTGATCGGTTTGCCTGGAGACCGCATTGGCTATTTTGACAAGCAAATCACCATCAATGGTGAAATGGTGAAGCAGACCTTGCTTGCCGAATACCGGGGAGTTGGCAAGGGCGAGAACATGACGGGCGCACTGCTGAAGACGGAAGATCTAAGCCCTGTGACCCATGACATACTGATCCGCGAAGGCCAGCCGTCTAAACAAGCCGAGTATGTGGTTCCTGCCGGGCATTATTTCATGATGGGCGACAACCGCGACAACAGCAATGACAGCCGCTATTGGGGGTTTGTGCCGGAAGAGAATTTGGTAGGCAAAGCGTTCTTCATTTGGATGAGCTTCGATTGGGACAATGGCGGCATCGCCTTGTCGCGCATTGGCAGCAATTTAAAATAAACCCGCACATAGTATAGTTTGAGGGCATGGCAATGAACAATCGGTTATCGCAACAAAATGGCCTGACGCTCATAAGTTTCTTAGTGATATTCACGATTTTTGGGTTTTTTGTATTGCTGGTGCTGAAGCTGGCCCCCATTTATCTTGAGCATTTCAAAGTGACTACCTCTTTAGAGGCGATAAAAAAAGAGCCAGGGGTCACTGAAAAGTCGCCAAGGGAAATTGCCGCAATGCTGCAAAAGCGCTGGGATGTCAATGATATAAATAGGATAACGGTAGATAAAAGCGTAGTGATCGAAAAGCGCCCAGACTCGCTAAAAGTCGTAGTGGACTATGAAGTGGAAGAACATATAATGGCGAATGTCAGCGCTTTGGTAAAGTTCAATGATTCATTCACGTTGAGCGGCCAGTAATTGATAGGCAAGCCTGAGACGCTGGCGAAGAAGTTAGGGTTGAATTTCAACAATCCTGATTTGCTGAGGCGGGCGTTGACCCACCGCAGCGCCGACAGCAAAAACAACGAGCGGCTGGAATTTTTGGGCGACGCCGTGTTGGGGTTTGTCGTCGCGGAATGTCTATATGAGCGTTTCGACAGCGCCGACGAAGGGGTGTTGAGTCGGCTGCGGGCCACCTTGGTCAACCAGACGTTGCTGGCCTCGATGGCGAGGCAGCTTAACTTGGGCGATTATCTGATTCTCGGCTCCGGCGAGTTGAAGAGCGGCGGCTATCGCCGGGATTCCATTTTGTCCGACGCGCTGGAAGCTATCATCGGCGCAATCCTCAAAGACCAAGGCATGGATGCCGCGCGCGACTGGATCATGTCATTGCTGGCCGAGCCTTTGAGCCAGTTATCCTTGGAAGGCTGGAAAAAAGACCCCAAGACCCGTTTGCAGGAATTGATGCAGGGGCGGGGGCTGGAACTGCCCGCGTATGTGCTGTTGTCCCAAGATGGCCAGCCCCATGACCAGCATTTCCGGGTGGAATGCCAAGTCCAATTGCTGTCGCTGGTAGCCGAAGGCGAAGGCACGTCGCGCAAAAAAGCCGAACAGCAGGCGGCCGAGAAATTGCTGGTCAAACTGTCGGAAGCATTAGGCACAAAATCATGAAAACCGGCTATGTCGCCCTCGTGGGACGCCCCAACGCAGGCAAGTCCACGCTGTTGAACCATCTGGTGGGCCAGAAAATCTGCATCACCTCCCGCCGCCCGCAGACCACGCGCCACCGCATCCACGGCATCAAGACCACCGCCGAAGGCCAGGCCATCTATGTGGATACGCCCGGCATCCATGGCGAGCAAAAGCGCGCCATGAACCGTTATCTGAACAAGACCGCCAGCAGCGCTTTAATGGGCGTGGACGTGATTGTCTGGGTGGTTGACCAGTGGTCGTGGCATCCTGAGAATGAAGTGGTGTTGGCGCAATTGCGCAACGCCGCCTGCCCGGTCGTGCTGGCGGTCAACAAAATTGACCAGTGCGCGGACAAGGAAAAACTGCTGCCGTTCTTGGACGACGCCGCCAAGCGTTTTGACTTTGCCGCGATTGTGCCGATTGCCGCGCTGAAAAACACCAATCTGGAGCGCCTGGAGGCGGTCATCATGGGGCTGTTGCCGGAAGGCGAACCAATTTACCCGGAAGACCAAATCACCGACCGCCCGCAGCGCTTTTTTGCGGCGGAAATCATCCGCGAGAAATTGATCCGTAGCTTGGGGCAGGAAGTGCCGCATGCGCTGACGGTGGAAATCGGGCTATACCAGGAGACCGACGGGCTGACCCGCATCCACGCGACCATTTGGGTGGAGCGCGAGGGCCAAAAGGCCATTGTCATCGGCAAGGACGGCGAGGTGCTGAAAAAAGTTGGCCAGCGGGCGCGTGAAGACATGGAAAAAACGCTGGAGCACAAGGTTTACCTGAACCTCTGGGTGAAGCTGAAAAAAGGCTGGTCTGACAATGAGCGGGCCATGCAGAGCTTGGGTTACACCGAGTAAAGCCGTGGAGCTTGCCGGACGCCATGCGTTGCGGGAAGCCTTTGTGCTGCACCGCGGGCTGTTCCGCGAGACCAGCCTGTTGTTGGACGTTTTTGCGTGCGACCACGGCATCGTCAGGCTCCTCGCCAAAGGCGCGCTGCGCGGCAAAGGCGGCAAGTCTGGCGTGTTGCAGCCTTTTAACCCATTGGGTTTGGCGTGGACGGCCAGGGGCGAGCCGGCCGTGCTGACCGCCGCCGAGGCGCTGGGCAGGTGCCACGCCTTAGTCGGCAAAACCTTGTTTTGCGGGCTTTACCTGAACGAGCTGCTGTTGCGCTTGCTGCCCAGCCACGATCCCTACCCGGATCTGTTCGCGTTTTATGGGCAGTCTTTGGCGCGGTTGGAAAGCGGTGAGCGGCTGGATGAAGCGCTGCGCTTTTTTGAGTTGGCCTTGCTGGAAGAACTGGGCTACGGCCTGCTGCTGGATTGCGACGCTGGCGGCGGCGACATCCGACCGGAGCGCCACTACGACTACCGCATCGAACAAGGCCCGGTGGAAGCCGCCCCCGGCCCTTACGCCATTCCCGGCGCCGCGCTGCTGGGCCTGCGCGACGGCGAGTTGCAGGGCGCTTCGGAAATCAACGCGGCGAAGCGCTTGATGCGCCGGGTCATCCTCCACCACCTAGGCGGGAAGCCCTTGAAAAGCCGCGAATTGTTCAAATTCACCCAAACCACCGAAGCAAAATGAAAGACAGGCATCCCATTGCCCTAGGGGTCAACATCGACCATGTCGCCACCCTGCGGCAGGCGCGCGGCACCCGTTACCCGGAAGTTGTCCACGCCGCCTTGCTGGCCGAGCAGGCCGGCGCCGACGGCATCACCGCACATCTGCGCGAAGACCGGCGGCATATCCAAGACCGCGACATTGAGTTGCTGCAGGCGATGCTAAACACCCGTCTGAACTTGGAGATGGCGGTCACCGACGAGATGGTGGCGATTGCCCGCCGTGTGCGGCCCGGCGCTTGCTGCTTGGTGCCCGAGCGCCGCGAGGAGTTGACGACGGAAGGCGGGCTGGACGTTGTCGGCAATTTTGACCGCGTCCGC
>JBJSYU010000534.1:0-9197 GCA_046089945.1 Candidatus Methylumidiphilus sp. | reverse complement strand
GTCGAATGGCAGACTGGTGGAAAAACCGTTGGGATAGATCTCCCGGGTCGTAAGCCCCTCGGGCTCCACGAAAATCTGGTGGGAATCCTTGTCGGAAAACCGCACCACCTTGTCCTCGATGGACGGGCAGTAGCGAGGCCCCACGCCTTCGATCACGCCGGCATACAACGGCGAGCGGTCCAGCCCGGCGCGGATGATATCGTGGGTTTGCGAATTGGTGCGGGTGATGTGGCAGCAGACTTGCCGGGGATGCTCGGCGGCTTGGCCCAAAAATGAAAACACCGGCGTAGGCGTGTCGCCGGGCTGCGCCTGCATTTTGGAAAAATCCACCGAACGGCTGTCGATGCGCGGCGGCGTGCCGGTCTTCAGCCTATCGACCGCAAACCCCAGTTCGCGCAGGCGGGCGGCGAGGTGGGTGGACGGCGGGTCGCCGGCGCGGCCGCCCTCGTAGTTTTGCATGCCGATGTGGATGCGCCCGGCGAGGAAGGTGCCGACCGTCAGCACCACGCAACGCGCCCGGAAGCTCAAACCCATCTGCGTGGTGACGCCGGCGGCGGCGCCGTCTTCGACCACCAGATCGGACACGGTTTGCTGAAACAGCCACAGGTTCGGCTGCGTCTCCAAGGCGCGGCGCACCGCTTGCTTGTACAGTTGGCGGTCGGCCTGGGCGCGGGTGGCGCGCACCGCCGGGCCTTTGCTGGCGTTGAGGATGCGGAACTGGATGCCGGCCTGGTCGATGGCCCTAGCCATCAATCCGCCGAGCGCGTCGATCTCCTTCACCAGATGGCCCTTGCCGATGCCGCCGATGGCCGGATTGCAACTCATCTGGCCTAGCGTCTCGATGTTTTGCGTCAGCAGCAAGGTGGCCGCGCCCGTCCGGGCAGAGGCCATGGCCGCCTCCGTGCCGGCGTGGCCGCCGCCGACTACGATCACATCAAATGAGGTGGGAAATTGCATGGATGCGGTGGGATTAAGCGCTTAAGCGATTGTGGAGGGCGCAATCTTACACCATCGGCAGGCCGTTGAAAAACCGCCCATCGCTTAAGCCGATAAGCCAATGGCTAAAACCGCGCCGCAAAACCTGCTTAAGCGCTGCCCGCTGAAAACCCTTTATTTCTCATCAATGACCTTGACCATAATGGATTCCGGCAAAGCTTGGTCAGTTGTTTCATACGATCCATCAATAGAACGAGTTTCACCCTTTTCCAGTATCTCGCGGTGTTTCGAATCGTCGCCATCTTGGCCAAAACTGGCCGCGCCGATGCGGTTTCCCATGGTATTGAAGAATATAATGTCAAATCTCGGAGCAAGATTGACCGATGCCGTATTCTGCAGGACGACCCGGTATTCCAAAACCTTTTTGTTCTTTTTTCCAGACACCGTGAACATCGCGCTTTTGACGTAGTCGCGGTTGATGCTCATGACCTCGTCCAGCTTCAAGGTCAGCAGCTTCGGCAGGCAACCTTCCCGCTCCATATTCTTTTCCTCGTTGATGTCGTATTTCAACGCCTCCAGCTCCGCTTTGCTGTCTTGCAGCATTTTGCCGAGGTGGTTTTCATTTTCCACATGTGCCAGCGCGTCTTTTTCCAGCAATGTCACCCATATCACCAAAGCGGCTATGGCTATACCCTCAAGGATAATCCCCAGCAGCCAAGGCGAAACCAGCCAACGCCGCCCGTGTTTTTGGCGGCGATGTTTGTTGCCCGGCCCGGCCCGGCGAAAACCGTCATTTTCTTGGAATTCATCGTGTTCCATGTTGGCACTCTCTCGAAAAAAAATCAGCGGCAAGCCATGATTATGTCACTTGCCAAACCTATACCTCCCCGGCAAAGTCCTTAGCGCTTCATCGGGGGGGGGGCAGGCCATCCGACTGTCTGGGCCGCCTCAGGGTTCCTGGCGACAGCCCACCAATTAGGCCTGACCAATCTTAACATGTGCGGCCTTTTCGCAGAAACCGTTGCGCCACGCCCGCCCTGCGTAAACCCGCAAAACTCAAGCTATGCTTAGTCAAGTGCTTCCGCAACCTGCAACCCGCAACCCATTCCAGGAGAATGCCAACATGGGCACATTTGTCTTGTTTTTACTGGCGCTGGCGATTGCGCTGGTGGTGCTGAGCGTCAAAATCGTGCCGCAGGGCATGGAGTACACCGTGCTGCGCTTCGGCAAATACACCAACACCATGACCCCCGGACTCAACATCATCGTCCCGGTCATCGACATGATCGGCGCGAAGATGAACATGATGGAGCAAGTCCTCGACGTGCCGTCGCAGGAAATCATCACCAAAGACAACGCCATGGTGCGCGTGGACGGGGTGATTTTCTTCCAGGTCATCGACGCCGCCAAAGCCGCCTACGAGGTCAGCAACCTGCACCTGGCCATCAACCAGTTGACCATGACCAACATCCGCACGGTGATGGGATCAATGGACTTGGACGAGCTGCTGTCCAAGCGCGACGAGATCAACACCCGCCTGCTGGCGGTCGTGGACGACGCCACCACGCCCTGGGGCGTTAAAGTGACGCGCATCGAAATCAAAGACATCGCCCCGCCGAAAGACCTAGTCGAGTCCATGGGCCGGCAAATGAAGGCGGAGCGCGAAAAGCGCGCGGTGATTTTGGAGGCGGAGGGCCTGCGCCAATCGGAAATCCTCAAGGCCGAAGGCCAGAAACAGGCGCGGATACTGGAGGCCGAAGGCCGCAAGGAAGCCTCCTACCGCGACGCCGACGCCCGCGAGCGTCTGGCCCAGGCCGAGGCGCGCGCAACCTTGATGGTGTCCGAGGCCATCGGCAAGGGCGACATCCAGGCGATCAATTATTTTGTCGCGCAAAAATACGTGGACGCCCTGCAACACATCGCCTCGGCGCCGAACAGCAAAGTCGTGCTGATGCCGCTGGAAGCCTCCAGCGTCATCGGCGCCCTAGGCGGCATCGGCGAATTGAGCAAGCACCTGTTCGACAAAAAAGACGGCAAGGGGACTTAAGGCCATGGGCATGCAGATCGTGTTCTGGCACTGGCTGGCCTTCGGCGTGTTCCTGCTGACCGTGGAGCTGCTGGCGCCCGGCATGTTTTTCCTGTGGATGGCCCAGGCCGCCGGCATCACCGGCATTTTGCTGTTCCTGTTTCCGGGCTGGGGCTGGGAGGCGCAAGTGACGGTGTTCTCCGTGCTGTCGGTGCTGGGCATCGCCGCCGCCCGCCGGTTTTTCAAGCGCCATCCCATCGTCAGCGATCAGCCCCTGCTAAACCAGCGCACCGCCCAATACATCGGGCGGGTATTCACGCTGGAACAGCCCATCGTCAACGGCCAGGGCAAAATCAAAGTGGACGATTCGATCTGGAAGGTGCGCGGCGAAGACTGTGATGCCGGAAGCCAGGTGAAAGTGGTTGGCGCGGATGGCGTGGTGCTGCTGGTCGAAACGGTCATGGCCAAGTGACTGATGTTTTCGTGGCGGCGGGTTTGCTGACCGAATGCAGCGCCGGCCTCATTGCCGACGCTGGGCGCATGCCCCGATTTTGGCGGGCGGAAATGGCGAGGCCGGCAGTCAGCCGTACTGCGTAACGCCGGATCGTCAGACCATTTACACGCACCCCTGCGTCCACTGCGCCGGAGCCGGCGAATGGAAAATCCTCCCGCCAGCCTAAAGACCTTTGTGTTTTCAGATCAAACCTCCGGCGTGTGTCCAGTTTCAGCCAGCCAGCGGCCCAAACCAAGATAGCGGTAATACTGGCTTCCGCCTGCTTCGATGCGGAATAAATGGAGCCAGTGGTGATCGACGAGCTGCCTCACGGCCGCGTGCTTGGCAATGACGCTTTCAATCGCCGCTGCCGGGGCTTCGATATACACGCTCAAGCGCAGCGGCTCATGGATCAGCTTCTCCCCGTCGTGCAGCGATTGCCACGGCAGGCCGACTTGCAAATCGCCGCCGTTGCCCAGCGCCACCCCCACCGTTCCCACCACGTTGTGGATGGTTTTGTTGCCGCTGCCAAACACGCGGTTGTCCACGGTCGAGGCGTAGTATTGGAGATTGATCCAGCTTGCCACGACCAAGGGCGCGGTCATGATGAGTTCGAGGATGCTGCCATCGGCATCTTGGCGAAAATCGTAGTTGTGCAGAAACACTCTGCCGTCGAGCCGGGCCTGGCGAGTGCGTTCGCGCGGCGCGGCAATGAAAGCGGCATTGCCGGCCAAGCCCCATTCCGGGCGGACTTGCGACCAGTCGCGGCTGCGCGCCTGCACGGCCCGCTCCAAGGCGGCCGGGGAAAGCCCGTCCAAGCCCAACCGTGCTGCGCGTTCTTCCCGCGCCAACGGGGATGCTGCCGCCAGCCAGTCGCGCAGTGCCTGGATGTCCTCGGCGTGGCTGCGCGGGACGCGATCCACGTCGAACAGCCGGACGCTGTCGGTCGTGGTGTCGTGCAAGCCCGCCAGGAACCAGGTGTCTTGCGGCAAGTGGATGCCCTGCTCGGCCAGCCCGGCCCTCACACGCGGGTCATTGAGGACGGCCACCGCCACGCGGGCATTGGCTTCGCCGCTATGCCCGCCGCAAGCGCCACAATCCAAGCCCGCGCCATACGGGTTGTTGACGGTGCTGCTGCCATGCCCGCACAGCAAAACCAAGCGGGCAAAATTCGCCGTCAGCCCCATCCCTTGCAGGGCATTGCGGGCCAAGGCCACCTGCTCCGCCAAGGCGAGGCCGGTTGGCCCGGCTTTGCCCCCCGGCTGGGGCGTGATCGTCGGGCCTAAACGCCGCACCAGCCGCCCCTGCAAACCTTCGGTGCCGGGCTTAGCCACGGTGCGGGTGAAGCCGAAGCTGTCGGTAAACAGCTTGACGCCAAACAGCAGCCCCGCCACCTCGACATAGGAGAAACACGAGACGGCCGAAGTCTTGAAGGATTTCCACAGCTTGCCAAGCCGCTTGCGCTGCCAGCGCAGACTCAGCGTGTCCTGCAATGCCTGCTCGGAAACCTCCCCCAGACTTTCGCGGATACGGTGCTTGGGGCTGAGCAGCACCGGGCAATGCGCCGGCCCATGCACATGTCCCAACGGAATGTATTCGATGGGAAAGCCGAAGAATCCTGCGAAGCCCACCGTTTCCACGCCCGCCGAAACCGTCTCCAGTGCGCGGCGGTAAACCTCAGAGCGCACGTCGATGCAGAAGACCGCCTGCACGGCTTTTCTGGGCGCGGTCTCGGCGGACGCTTCTTTTGTGCCGCCATTGGCCTGCGCGAGAATGCCGAGCAAGGTCCGCTGCCCGGCCATTTCGTAGGCAAGCTGAAACAAGCCGAGCCATGGCAGCGCCTGATGCCGCTTCGTTGCGGCCGCTTGCGAGGCGACGCCGTTGACATCGAAGGCCAAGCGCAGGGCGTGGTCGAAAGCCAGGCGTATGGCCAACAGTTGCGCCAAGGTGTCGTCCGCCTGCCCCTTCATGTCGGCTTCGCGCACCCGATATTGCACAAAGCCGCCCCAGCCGCCGATGGTCATCAACTGGCGGTGGAGGAAATCAGTGCAATGTGGGGCAGGGACGCTAAGACCGCGCATGACAGCCTCGATGGCCTGCATGGGGTCGTCGGGCAATGCCGCCACCGCCTGCCGAAAGCCCTTGAGTCCAGCCATTTCCGGGTTGCGGTCATAGCGGGCCGCCTGCTTCCAAGCCGCGTACAAAGGCAGCGAGCGCCAAGGCATGCGCCAAGACGATTGCCCCTCGTCGAAGTAGGCGGCACACCATTTGGCAATTTCCTCGACCACAAAGGCCGCCCAACGCGAGCCTTGCTGACGGTCGAGGGTATCGGCCACTGTCCACACCGCAGCGGCGCCTTCATCGTCTTCACCCGAAGCGGCCAGGGCCGTCAACTCGGCCTTGGCCTCGGCGACGCTGGTTGACGCAAAGGCGCCGCCGTCGAACCAAGCCAAGGCACTCGCCAAATCCGCATCGCCAATCCGTCCCGATGCAAGCTGGCCTTGATAAAACGTGGCGGGCATCAAGCAGTTGCCCCCGGCGACTTGGCGCAACGTGGCGCAGGCGTCCATGAAATCACGATCCAGCAAGCCGAGAAAGGGATTGACGGCCACAAAGTGTTTTAACGGCCACAGCGGCGGCACACGCAAGCAGGCGCTCGCCACGGCGTCGGCCAACAGGAGGCTGTCGGCTGCGCAGGGCGCATCGGCGCGTTCCCCTCTCGGCCCACAATAGCCCGCCGAAGAAATTTCCCGAAACATCACAGTCATTTGGTTCATGGGGGTGCCTCATTGAATATTTAAGATTTGCGGGGCAGGGCAATCGGCCAAACGTGCTGGACGAAGCGGTTCGCCAGCGTGCTGACATACAGCCCGTTATAACAATGCACGTAAGCCGCCTGCCAAAGTGGATTGGCCGATGCGCCGGGAAAGCGCGCGTGTAGCAGCAGGATGAGCATGAACGACCCCATGACGGCGAACATCAGCAGCCAATCGAAAAGGCCATGCTGGATGGCGACGGCCGGCAAGGCGCTTTGCAACATCGCGAGGAAGCCGAGTTGCAGGGCGAAATAAGCCACGCAGACCAGCACCGCCAGCCCGACCGTGCGCAAGGCCAAGGACAGGTTCAGCGGCGGGGCGATGGCATTCCACAGCAAATAGGTAAGGGCGATTTGCAGGATGGCCCCCAACACCAAGATGCCGGGATGTGCCATCAGCGAAATCCCAAACAACCCAGCCACCAGCAAGGTCAGCAACCCGGCCAAGCCAAATGCCGCCAGCAATTGCCGCGGGTCGCGGGCGATGCCCGCCAGTGGCATCCAGGACGCCTTGGCAATGTCCACGATGCTGCCGCTGGATAAAAACGCATGGGCCTTGTAAAGGGAATGCGCGACGATGTGCAAGATGGCCGAGGAAAATGCCCCCAGCCCGCATTGCAACATCATGAAACCCATCTGGCCCACGGTGGAAAAGGCCAAGGACTTTTTGACGCTGGTCTGAGTGAGCATGGCCATCGCCCCCACCAGCGCCGTCACCGCGCCCACCACGGCGAGCAGGTTGAGCGCCGCAGGCGCCAGCGCGATGACTTGGCTCATGCGCACGATCAAAAAGCCTCCGGCGTTGATGATCCCGGCATGCATCAGCGCGGAAACCGGCGTGGGGGTTTCCATGACCTCCGGCAACCAACTGTGGAAGGGAAACTGTGCCGACTTCAACAAAGCGCCGAGGACGAGGAAGAGGCTAATCCCAGACAATGGCGAGCCACTCCAAACGGAGGTTTCCAAAGGCCCAAGCACGGCGTGGAGCTTGGCGGCGGCGGCAAAGATTTCGTCAAACTGAAGGCTTCCGAATGTCCGGTAAATCAGCGCCATAGCCACTATCAAACAGACATCGCCAGCCCGGCTGATGAGGAATTTCTTGCGCGCGGCCAGCAAAGCCGCCGGGCGGTCAGGATAAAAAGTCAGCAATTGGTGCAGTTTCAGGCTGGTCGCCATCCACGCCAGCGTGAACAACACCAAATTGCCGGAGACGATCAAGGTCAGCACCGCGCCAATGGTCAAAGACAGCCATTTCATGAAACGGCCTTGACCAGGGTCGCCTTGCAGATAATGCTGCGAATAACGAATGACCGTGGCGCCAAGAAAGGACACCAAGACCAGCATGACCGCCGACAGGGAATCAAAATAGACATATTCCCCGGCAATCCTTTCGCCTGCGGCCCCATAAGCCGCCGTCGCGGCGAGCGCCGCCGCCAAGGCCGCCACGGAAGCAACCCCGGCCAGCCTCGAAATCTGAGCGGGATGAC
Organism: Candidatus Methylumidiphilus sp.; assembly: GCA_046089945.1. Classification (GTDB taxonomy): domain Bacteria; phylum Pseudomonadota; class Gammaproteobacteria; order Methylococcales; family Methylococcaceae; genus Methylumidiphilus. Next base: position 1,440 of record JBJSYU010000534.1, on the reverse strand, counting down.
GCTCCACCCAGCCCGTCGGTGCCAAGCCCGCCAGCAGCAATAGGCAAGGCGGCAAAGCGACCAGGAATGTCATCAGGCTGCCCATGGCTCAATCCCCCCGATTGGATGAAGGCAAGCCTTCGGATAGGCAAGGCGGAAAATTTGGGGCAGCGGTTGCGCCCCTGTGGTGTGCAATTTCATATCGGCCCCCGTTGGTTTTAAGTGCGGGGCCATGGTAGCAATCGAACTTTATTTCATCCAATATATCTATTCAATCAAACCATTCTATTTTTTATATCATCATGGCTGCGCTGAACTACCACCACCTGCGTTACTTTTGGGTGATTGCCAAAGAAAACAATCTGACCCGCGCCGCCGAGCGCCTGCACGTCTCGCAATCGGCGCTCAGCATCCAACTGCGCAAGCTAGAGGAGTCCCTGGGGCAAACCTTGTTCGACCGCGATGGCAAGCGGCTGCTGCTGACGGAGGCGGGACGCATCGCGCTGGATTACGCCGACGCCATCTTCAGCACGGGCGACGAGCTGCTCAGCCTCATGCACAACCGCCCCGGCGCCCATCGGCAACTGCTGCGGGTGGGCGCGGTTTCGACGTTATCGCGCAATTTTCAATTAGAGTTGATGCGGCCCTTGCTCAGCCGAACCGACATCGAACTCGTGCTGCACGCGGGAAGTCTCCCCGAATTGCTGGCACGGATGCACACGCACACCCTCGACCTGGTGTTGTCAAACCGCCCGGTGCCGCCGGATGCGGAAGCGAATTGGCATTGCCATCTGCTGGACGAACAATCGGTCAGCCTGGTCGGCCACCCCCAAGAAGCCAGTGCGCCCTTTCGCTTCCCGCAAGACTTGCAATCCATGCCCTTGTTGCTGCCCGGCATTGAAAGCGAAATCCGCGCCGCTTTCGACTTCCTTCTGGATCACGCCGGCATCCGCCCTTTAATCATCGCCGAGGTGGATGACATGGCCATGCTGCGCTTGTTATCCAGGGAATCGGGCAGCCTGGCCTTGGTGCCGCCCGTGGTTGTCCAAGACGAGTTGCGCGACGGCCTCCTGGTCGAGCGCTACCGCATTCCTGAGATTCGTGAACGGTTTTATGCGATCACGCCGACGCGCCGATTTCCCAATGCCATCTTGCGGGAATTGCTGGCAGGCTTCAGCCGACAGAAAACAACTTATCAAAGAATCCGGGGAGATGAATAGAGCTAGGACGGGTGGTGTTCTGAACCTGGACATTAAACTAAAAATCCAGATTCATATCTGTTGATGAAAAGGCCGATTACGATATCGCGCATCGTCTGGAGTTGGGTTTAATTGATTTATGGCATTCCTCACGGGCATCCGCAGGCCGCGCCACTCGTGGCCTGGAACAGCCTCAGGAGTATTTCGCAAACCAATTAAACCCACCTCCCAAGTGTAGAACACTACCCTAATTGTGAGTGCC
>JBJSYU010000533.1:0-12316 GCA_046089945.1 Candidatus Methylumidiphilus sp. | reverse complement strand
GTCATCATCCGCTGCTGGCAGACGGCGCACAAGATGAAGCAGCAGCGCGGCGCGCTGCCGGGCGACGGGCCGGCCGACAACAACCGGGCCAAGCGCTACGTCGCCAAGTACACGATCAACCCGGCCATCGCCCAGGGCATCGCCCATGAGGTGGGCTCGGTCGAGACGGGAAAGCGCGCCGACCTCGTGCTGTGGAACCCCGCCTTCTTCGGCGTGAAGCCCGAGATGGTGCTGCTCGGCGGATCCATCGCGGCGGCTCCGATGGGCGATCCCAATGCCTCGATCCCCACACCGCAGCCGGTGCATTACCGCCCGATGTTTGCCGCATTAGGCGCCGCCTGCCATGCCACATCCATGACATTTTTGCCGCAAGCGGCGGCGGCATCGGGTTTGGCTGGCAAGCTGGATTTACAAAAGCAGATCGGCGTCGTCTCGAATACCCGCACGATTGGCAAGAAAGATTTGATCCACAACAGCTATCAGCCGGTGATCGAAGTGGATGCGCAAACTTACCAAGTGCGGGCTGATGGGGAATTGTTGGTCTGCGAACCGGCGGAGGTTTTGCCCTTGGCGCAGCGGTATTTTCTGTTCTAGTTAGCCCTGGCTTATTTGCGACGGCCAAATGACCACAAGCCCGCCACCGCGCTGCCGAACAACCAAAGCGCGGCTGGGATTGGCACGGGGGCGGCAGTGCCGAAGGCGAGGTTGTCGAATTGGATATAATTGCCGTTGGGGTTGTCGTGGATGAAAATTTTGCTAATGCCTTCGGCATTTTCCCAACCGAAGAAAGCCCCGCCCACTGCGCCATTGACGTTGGTGTCGCCTAACAATGTGCCGGTATTGTCATATACGGAAATGACGCCTGCCGCCGGGAATCCACTGTAGGCCAGCAAATCAACACCAAACGCGGTGACTGGCGTGGTAAAAAGGATTTGGAAGTCGTTGCGGATGGACGCGCCACCAGAACCACCGGCCCCTGACAATACTTGCGAGGTCGATCCGAAATAGCCTGCGGGGTTCCAGTCTATGCCACGATAACCGGCTTCGGTGATGGCATAGTCGGGATTGCGCTGGAACACCAAGCCGGGTTTGACTAGATGGTTGCCAAGTGTCGGCACTGTCGTGTCGTAGCTCAGCGGGCTACCTGAATAGCGGGTTTGCGAGGTGACGGTCGGGGTTTCAAAATTTTCCAGCACGAGGTTTGCGCCTAAGATAGTCTCCAAATCGGCGCGAGTGGCGACTGCGGCGGCTTGCGCGTCTAAGGCGGTTAAGGCTAAACTGGCAATGGCGAGGGCTTTTAGATGTGGATGTGCAATAGTGTTCATAGGCTTGGCCTGTGGTTTGAGTATGGATTATGAAGTGTTTGCCCTATGGTTTGTAGGGTTTCAGTCTGCTCTAGCATAAATTAGACCATATGTGACCAAGCAGTCTTATCAATAAGATGGTGGTTTTTCTCGATAGTCTACGCTATTTTTGTTGAGTGATATGCCGCAAGATATGTGATATCGCACAGCCTTTGCCTGCGCCATTGTAACTTCGCCATAATGCCAGCAGCCGACGCCAGCCATTTAAAGCATCCATTGAAACCCCATGCCAAAACTCACCGAATTCGCTCCACCCAACACCCAACCCGCCCGCACACTTACCCTGCCTTACCAATCGCGCACGAAAAGCCGTCTGCTTGCCAAGCTCGACAATGGCGAGGATATTGGGCTGTTTTTGGAGCGTGGGCGGGTATTGCGCGGCGGGGATGTGTTGATTGGGCCGGAGGGTTTGGCGGTGGCGATTGTCGCAGCACCCGAGCCAGTTTCGGTGGCCAGCACCTTAGATGCGCTGTTGTTGGCGCGGGCTTGTTATCATTTGGGCAACCGCCATATTGCCTTGCAAATCGAAGCCGGCGAGTTGCGCTATCTGGCCGACCATGTGTTGGATGAAATGCTGCGGGGCTTAGGTTTAGCCGTCACGCAAGAATCTGCGCCATTTGAGCCGGAGGCTGGGGCGTATAGCCATGGGCATTAATTTAGGGCTGTTGCGGCTGTTGCAATTGGTTAGTCCGTCGTTGCCGGTGGGTATGTATAGTTATTCGCAGGGTATGGAGCAGGCGGTGGAAAACGCTTGGATAACTGGCGAGGCACAGGTGCGGGATTGGCTGGCCGGGATTTTGCGGCACAGTTTGGCGACCTTAGACGCGCCGCTGTTGGCTCTGCTTTACGATGCCTGGGCTTTGGATGACATGGCCGCGGTGGAACAGTGGAGCGGGGAATTGGCGGCGATGCGCGAGACGGCCGAATTGCGGGCGGAGGATGCGCAGACCGGGCAGGCTTTGGCGCGGGTGCTGGATGGCTTGGGCGTGGCACGGGCCAAGCCGTGGCTGCGCCATCGGCAGGCGACGTTTGCGGCGCTGTTTGCGCTGGCGGCGGTGGAATGGGCGATCCCCAAGCCGCAGGCGGTCGCCGGGTATTTGTGGAGTTGGCTGGAAAATCAGGTGTTGTGCGCGGTGAAACTGGTGCCGCTAGGGCAGTTGGCCGGGCAGCGGCTGTTGCACGGTTTGGCCTTGGAGATTCCGGCCTTGGCGGAGGCGGCTTTGGTTTTGCCACCGGAGGCGATAGGTTCCAGCGGGTTTGCGCTGGCGTTGGCGTCCAGCCGCCATGAGCGGCAGTATTCGCGTTTGTTCCGTTCTTGAATGGCTGATTTTAACCCTCACCCTAGCCCTCTCCCTCGGGGAGAGGGGATTTATTAGAGATAAACATGAGCAAAAATCCAGTATTGCGGGTCGGCGTCGGCGGGCCGGTGGGGTCGGGCAAGACGGCTTTGGTGGATGCGCTGTGCAAGGCGATGCGCGGGCGCTACCAGATGGCGGTGGTGACGAATGATATTTACACCAAGGAAGACCAGCAGTTTTTGATCCGCAGTTGCGCGTTGCCGGAGGAACGTATTGTCGGCGTGGAGACCGGCGGTTGCCCGCACACGGCGATTCGCGAGGATGCGTCGATGAATCTGGCGGCGGTGGAGGATTTGTGCGAGCGTTTCCCCGACTTGGATTTGGTACTGGTGGAAAGCGGCGGCGACAATTTGAGCGCGACATTCAGCCCGGAATTGGCGGATTTGACGCTGTATGTGATCGACGTGTCGGCGGGCGATAAGATTCCGCGCAAGGGCGGGCCGGGCATCACGCGCTCGGATTTGCTGGTCATCAATAAGATCGACTTGGCGCCGCTGGTCGGCGCGTCGTTGGAAGTCATGGAACGCGACGCCCGTAAGATGCGCGGCGAACGGCCGTTTGTGTTTTCTAATTTGAAAGTCGGACAGGGCTTGGAGGATATTGTCCGCTTCATCGAGCGCGAAGGAATGTTGGCCGCATCTGTTTGAGATTGCCGAGGCTTGTCGGCCCGGCAAGCCTTGCTGTGCAATCCGCCGCCGGTTGCGGACATTTCACCGGCATCCGTTTGCACTGTTCTGTGCTTTCCTCCATTCTTCTGCCTTAAGCGGCGGTTCGCCTGAGTTGTCTTTTTCGGCGCACTGCTGCATCATCTTTCGCTGTTAAATTGCAAATTAGCCACAGGGGTATTGCCCATGGACACGCATGAATTGTTGCGTAGCTTTTGTCTTGATAAACCGGATTGGAAGCTCCTGGATTGGGGCTTGGCGCACACTGGGCTGTTATTGCGCCAAGTTTGCGTGGTAACCACATTGGCGTTTGTGTTGATTCACACGCGCATGTTGCAATGGGCAGTATTGCGTGTCGATGGCCATTGGTCTAACCGGTTTAGGCTGGTGATGTTGTTTGCTGGCGTGGCGATTATCGATGACCGCGCCACGGGTATTGTAGTTGATCTGAATCTGCATGATCTGGCCAAGGATAGACCGCTGTGGATTGTCGAATTGGACAAGCAAGAAGTGATTATTGACCTGCGCGATATGGTTGCCACAGTGGCGGGTTTGGTCGGCGGTATTCCGGTGGGTGTTGGGGTTGGCATCATGGCCGGTCTTAACCGCTGGGCCATGGGGTCAGATGTCGGCCCAGTGGCGGGTGCCGCGACAGTGTTGCTGGGTTTTTTGTCCGGGGCGTTTAGGCAGGCTTGGCCAAAATCTGCCGCCAACCCTGCCATGGCCTTACTGATTGGATTCATCGCCACGCTGTTACAGCGGGCGGTGATTTTGTCTATGCCGTATTTTGAAGCGCTGCTACGGCATAGTGACTTTGGACAGGTGCGAGACTATGCTTGCAGCGTGTCCTATATGATATTTTTCCCCAAACTGCTGACCAACACAGTCGGCTGTTCTTTGTTTATCCTGACGATGCAGACGGGCAGGGCGCAAGAACTGGACAAGGAATTGCGCCAGGCAGAGTTAAATGCCTTGCGGGCGCAGGTGGAGCCGCATTTTTTGGGCAATACCTTGGCTATATTGGAGGTCTTGGTCGAAACTGATCGCGACAGAGCGGCCACCGCTTTGCATAGGCTGGGTAGATTGTTTAAACTTTTCCGCAGCCATGCACAACATTTGTCGATATTGGTGGCTGAGGAGCAACAATGCCTGGATCTGTATATTGAAATTGAAAAGTTGCGTAAGGATTTTGAGTTTGTCTGCACAATACAGGAGGACTTGAGAGATTGCCATATTTCTGCTGGTTGCCTGCAGACATTAGCTGAAAACGCGCTCAAGCATGGGCATTATGGGGAACCATTCAGATTGGCAGTGGCGGTTTCTGCTGTCGGGCAATCTTTGTGCATTGTGGTGGAAGACAATGGCTGTGGCATTACCTCCGAACGCCTTAACGAGATTCAACGAGCAGTCAGAGATAATCAAACACTGGTTTCAGCCGATGGCAGCGGTTCAGCTTTCAGCCGTTTGAGCCAGAGCTTGCAATTGGCGTTTTCCGGAAAATCATCATTGCGCATTGACAGCACAGAACACCACGGAACCACTATCACTATTACCCATCCCATCAGGAGAAAACCATGGCAAATACTCAGTTGAGCGTCGTCATTGTGGAAGACGAGAAGATTTTTCTGGATAAGTTAGTCCGAATGCTGCTGGCCGATCCGGCGTTTAGGTTGGTGGGACGGGCATCCAACAAGCGGAAGGCGCTAGATGAGATAGCCGATAAGAAGCCGGATTTGGTGCTGTTGGATCTGGGTTTGCATAATGAGGTGGACGCGGGCTTCAAGATTGCTGAAGAACTGGGTAAATCGCCTTATCAGCCCATGGTAATATTTGTGACCGGACAACACACTGCCGGCGCTAGGGCGTTTGAGTATCCCAAAGCAGTGCATTATTTGACTAAGCCAATTGACTGGCCTAAGTTTTATGCGGCGTTGGATCGTGCCAAGAAAAGCTTGCTGCCCAACGCAGCGGCTGCTTGGCATCCGCTGGAAAAGTTCAAGTCCAGAGATGATAGTGGCGTTGCCCGCGTGGTGTATGCGGAGGAAATACTGTTCATTAAAGCCAATGACGATGTGGTCGATATTCATCTTGCCGATGGCAGGCATATCGGCAATGTGCTTAAGACTATGGTTGAGCTGGAGGCCGAATTGGCCAGTTTAGCCGACGGGCCGAAGTTTTTTCGCTCCCATACGAGCTATCTCGTCAATCTTTTGCGGGTGCAAGAGTTGAAGATAGTCAAATCACGGATAGGAAAGTCCGGCGATGATGGTGAAAAAAAAGAGGTGGTGTGTGAGTCCCGGTTCGTCGTTTTTTATGGCAGCGAAAAGACCGCGCGGGTGGCGAGGCAGAAACGGCAGGAGCTTGAGGCTTTGTTGGGATTAAGCAAAAAAAGATAGGGGCAATCCATTACCCCTATGAGAAACGAGCACTTAAAAAGAGAGGATTTCAGCATGCCCCAGTTGCAGAGCCACTAATTGGGAAGAGAGTCCGGCTTAGTTGCGGCACACTATAACAGCCGGAATAAGTCGAGTTAATGCGGCAAATTGTCGCATGGCGACATACTGCAAAATAATAGGGTATATGCCTCGATTTATGCGGCATATGACACAGGTTTTAGGCGCGGGTTAAAGCGTTGGATGCCTTGCCCACATCTAGTAGGAGAACGCGGCTGAACTTTTTAGCGCAAAGGCGTGTGGAGAGTGCTGTGGCGGCGCTCTCCTCAAGGATGGCGGGGGTGAAGATTATTTTGGGGTAGTGACCATCGCCAGCTTGACGATGCCGGCTTTCTGGGCGAGGGCCATGGCTTCGGCGACGGTGCCGTAGGGCACGGTTTGGCTGGCTTGGAGTTGCAGAATGATGTCCGGGTCGGCCTGTAGACGGGCGCGCAGGGTTTGCTCCAGGGTTTGCAGCGTCTGCGCCTCGTCGTTCAGCGTGATTTTGCCGGCGGCGTCGATGGCCAGCGTGGAAAGGTGGTTGCTGTTGTCGGCCGGCGGCTGGGCCTTTTCCGTCTTCGGCAGATCGACTTTGATTTCCTGCGTCAGCAGCGGGGCGGTGACGATGAACACGATGAGCAGCACCAGCATCACGTCCACCAGCGGGGTGACGTTGATCTCGCTCATCGCTTCGCGGTCGGAGGAGTCGGTCTTAAAGGCCATGTCATTGTTCTCCGTTGGTTTTCAGGCTGGATTTGACGGCCAGGTTGAAGAAGTCGGTGGCGAAGTAGTCGAGTTCAGCCTCGCACAGTTTCATTTTGCGTAGGAAGTAGTTGTAGGCCAGCACGGCGGGGATGGCGGCGGCGATGCCGATGGCGGTGGCGATCAGCGCTTCGCCGATGGGGCCGGCCACCACGTCGAGGCTGGCGGACTTGGCTTTGCTGATGCCTTCCAGCGCATGCATGATGCCCCAGACGGTGCCGAACAAGCCGACGAAGGGGGCGGTGCTGCCGATGCTGGCGAGCATCGCTAGGCCCGATTCCAGCACTTTGCGCTCTTTGCTGATTTGCTGGCGCAGCGAGCGCTCTAAAATCGACTGGATATCGCCGCTCAATTCCAGCGGGCGCGAGGCGCTGCTGCGCACGTCGTTCAGCACATGGAAGCCGGCCCCGGCGATGCGGCCCATGGCGCTTTGCTCTTGCTCCACGGCGGAGGCTTCTTTGAGATCCGCCGCCGCCCAAAACGCCGCGCCATAGGCGGTATTGGCGCGGTTGACCGACCAGAATATCCAGCTTTTGAAGAATATGATGCCCCAGGTGACGGCGGAGAATCCGATCAAGATCCATAAGGTGTATTTGACGATATCGGAGGAGTTCATTTCAAGCATGCGTTGAGCCTTAGTCGAGGTTTTTTAGTGTATGCAAAGGAGTTGCTGGGCGGGGTCAGTTGCGGTTCAGCCGAAACACGATGGATTGCGTGAACGAGCAGTCCACAGGCTTGTCGCCCCGGTGGCAGGGTTTCACATGGCTGGCGCCTTTGACCATGTCCACGGCTTCTTCGTCGAGCATGTCGTGGCCGCTGCTCCCGACCACGCTGACGCTTTCGACATCGCCGCCCGCCGAGACGTGGATTTTGACGGTCGTGGTGCCTTCCCAGCCACGTTGTTTGGCAACAGCCGGGTAATTCAAGTGATATCCGCCCACTGTGCCGGTGGTGTAGCGGCTGTCGCTGGCGTCATCGCCTGCGGATGGCTGCGGCTTCGGCGGGGCGTGGTGGACGGCGGGGGCCGCTGGCGCGGGCGGGGCCGGCGGGGCTTCTTCGTGGGCCACAGGTGCCGGGGACTCATGCGCCGGTTCGGCCTCGGCTTCTTCCTGAGGTTCCGGGCGGGGCTTGGGTTTGGGCGCTGGCGCGGGTTTCGGGCGTGGCTGTGGCTTGACCACTTCCGGTGGTTTCGGCGCGGGCTTTTCCACTTTCGGGACCGGCTTAGGCTTGGGGGGCGGCGGCTGCACCTGTGGCTTCGGCGGCGGCGGTTGCACTTGCGGTTTAGGGGGCGCAGGCGCGGCGGCGGCTGGGGCAGCGGCGGCGATGGGTTCGGGCGGAATGATGACGACTTCAATCGGCGGCGGCGGTATTTCTGGCGGGCTTGGCGGCATGCCTTGATAAATGTGCCAGAAGCCGAGATGGAGAAGGATCGTCAGCAGATAGGCCGCGCCTTCGGTCAGCCACAGCCGCTTGCGCTGGGGGGCGGCGCTGACGTGGTAGGGGAAGGTTTTCATCGGACGATTGTTGTGTGGATCGGTGTCGCCGCAGGCGGTGATCGAGTTCATGCCGGTCGCTTCATGTCGCGTGAATGGGGTGTCATTGCGGCCAAATTTTGGATTTGCCCGTCTTTAAGGGCTTTGGCCGCGTATTATCGATGATGTCCCGGCCAATCGCCATCCTACGGCGTTGCGGTTTCTTTAAGGGCGCGTTGGATGGACTGAGCAAAACTTAAGCCAGCGGCGGTTTGTTTAAACCGTGCGCCGATGGATGCGCCGCAAAGGATGCGGCTTGCGGTCGGGCGGTGGGCGGCAGGCGCGAAACCTGCGGCATATGGCCCGAAGAATGAGTTATCTAGCACAGCTTTGCTGTGTTGGCCGACATCGATGGTCGCGCCGCAATCGGCCTAGGTCTGTCTATTGGCCCAATGGGCGAGCTGTCGGCACTGCCGCCCTATCCAACGCGCCACGCGCCTGGCCAACGCCGCCAGCGCTTGCCCCAAATGTCGTGCCTGCAAGCGCGTCCTGTCCCCATAAGGCCGCAGCCTCGAAAAGTCCACCGGGCGATCCCGCACGATCCCGCGCCGCATCAGCCATTGCGCAAGCCCCGACACATACAGCAGCAGCGGCGTGAAGCCGGCGCAAAACCACAGCAGCCGACCGAGCGGGCCGAACGCTTCGCCGGTGTGCCAAGGCCACAGCCGCGTCACGAAAGCTTGGCCTGCGGTGAAGCGGTTGGGGTTGCGCACTTCGCGGATCTGCCCGCTCCAGCGGTCGATCCAAACCATGGTCACGGGATGGCGGATGTTGACTTCCCCCGGCCGGCGCAGGTTGACGCGGTAGGTGCCCTCCGTTCCGGCGGGCGTGGCGATGCGGCGGATTTCCGCGTGCGGGAACGGGCCGCGGGCGATCAGCGCGGCTTCGGCCAAGCTTACCGGGCGGTTGTTCGGTGCCGCCGTGCTGCGGATGGCCGGGCCGTCCTCGCCGTGGCCCATGCCCGACGCGCCGGCCAGGGTTTCCAAGATTTGCGGGTAGGCCAAGTGGAAGCCGGTGAACGCCAACAGCAGCAGCACGGCGGCGCTGGACAGGCCGAGCAGGCCGTGCAAATCGTGCAGCAAACGCCGCCAGCCTTGGCGATGGCGGATGGTCAACGCTTGCCGCAGGCCATGGACGCCCGGCCACCACAGGTAAAGCCCGCTGGCCACGGAAACCAGTAGCCCTATGCCAATCAGGCCGACGATGCGCCCGCCGGATATGCCGAGTTGCAGCCGCGTGTGCCAATCGTCCACCCCGGTGGCGAACGTGCGGCCCCAAAAGCGGCTAGCGACCACTTCGGCGGTGTAGGGGTTCACGGAAACCATCAGCGGCGCGTAGGCTTCGCCGAAGGTTTCATGCGGCTTTTCATACCAGGCCGTCGCCATGCTGTAGGGCGAGCGCGGCAGTTCCAATACCCATTCGTCGTGGCGGCCGGGCTGCGCGGCCAGCACCGCCGCCATGATTTTGTCCAGGGGCTGGTATTGTTCGCCCGGCGTGCCGATTGCCAGCTTAGGGTTGAGCAGTTCGTCCAATTCCTCGCGGTATATGCACAGGCTGCCGGTCAAGCCCAGCAAGACGAATAACAACCCCGCACCAAGCGCGAGGCTCACATGGATTTGCCGCCACAGTTCGCGGCGGCTTAAGGTTTTCAGGGAGGACATGAATGGTTTGCGGCTAAGGGGCAGGCGCGGAAGCGTTAGGCTTATGCCTGCGGCGCTTAGTTGCCTGTGGCGATGATGCGGTAGCCTTCGGCTTGGGTTTTCCACGCCACATAATGGTGGCCTTGGTGCGCCAACACGGACGGATAATCGGCGGCGCTTGGGGTTTCCGCTAGAGATTTGACCGCTGACCAAGATAGTCCGCCGTTGATCGAGTATTGCGCAAGCAGCAGGGTTTTCTTGCCGTCGGATTCTGTCCAGGCCAGATGCAGGGTTTGGCCGTCGGCATGCAAGTCGGGGTGCGCTGCTTGCGGACTTTGCCCGAACGCCTTGGGCGCGGAGAAGGTTCGGCCTTGGTCTTGGCTGCTGTTGACGTACAGCGCTTTGCCTGCTGACCACGCGGCGTAGTAGTCGCCTTCGGCGGTGATGGACAGCACCGGGCCTTGCGCGTTGGCGGCGTCGGTCGGCTGGCGGGCTGCGCCGTCTACGGTTTGCACCGGGCCAGGCTGGTCTTTGGCGGTGAAATGGCTGAGCGCGTGGCCGCCCGCCGCCTGCCGCCAGAGGATGGCCGGAAATTTTTTGCGGTCGATTTTCATCGCCAGCCGGCATTGTCCGCAGGCATGGTCGGCGAGTTTGCGCGGCGGGCGGAATGCGCGGCCACCGTCGGTGGACAGCGTGAAATAAAGGCCCGCGCCCGCGCCGCGTCCGTCGCCGTCAACCCAGGCCAGATAGACATAGTCGCGGTCGTTGACGGCCAACGCCTCCAATTGGCCTGAATCGGGTGCGCTGGTGACGGGTAGCGGTTTGGCGAACGTCCTGCCGCTGTCCAACGAGCGGCTAAACAGCACGGTGGATGCCTGCCCCTGGCGTTTCGTCCACGCCACGCAAATGGCGCCGGCCTTGGTGATGGCGATTTTCGGGCGGGCCTCGCCTGTGGTGTCTATGGACTCGGCGGCGCTGTTGACGGCGACGGCTTGCGAGTAGCTTCGGCCCAAGTCGCTGGAATAGTTCACATAGACTTTGCCGGCCAACTCCCATACCACCCACAGTTTGCCGCTGTTGTCGAAAGCCGCCGACGGGCCGGCGCCGCAGGTGGGCGTCGGGTTGTCGGCGCAATGGGCGTCTAGCGCGGAAGGCGCTTGCTCCGGCTTGGCGGTTTTGGCTGAGCGCCCGCCACAAGCGGCCAAGCCCAGCGCCAATGCAAGTAGGGCCATGCCCGGCCAGGCCCAATGGCGGCAGCGCCGGGTGTGCGACACAACAATCTGTGGATTCAAACCTTTGCCCTCTAGCCGTCTGGAAAAATTCTGTTGGCGGATTTTACCGCATTGCCGCTGCGGCAGGGGCCAGCGCGGGACACAAAAAAACCCCGGCATGAGGCCGGGGTTTTCGGGGTTGCAGCGTGCCGCAGGTTTAGTGCTGGATGGCGGGCTTGCCTATGCTGGTTGTCTCGTCAGAGATTTTCACCGTTGATCCGGGTTGGCTGTCGCTCGGCGGGTTGTCGTTCCAGCTTTGTGGCGGACTGGGGATCTTGCCGGCCATGATTTCATCGATTTGGAAGTGGTCGATGGTCTCATATTTCATCAAGGCGTCGGCCATGATGTGCAGCTTTTCCATGTTCTCGCGCAGGATGCGCTCGGCGCGTTCGTAGTTGCTGTCGATGACCGAGCGGATTTCCTCGTCGATCAAGTGCGCGGTTTCTTCAGACACCGATTTGTGCTTGGTGACGGAGCGACCCAAGAACACTTCGCCCTCTTCTTCACTGTAAGCCAAGGGGCCGAGGCGGTCGGACAATCCCCAGCGGGTGACCATGCTTCTGGCTAAGCCGGTGGCGCGTTCGATGTCGTTGGAGGCGCCAGTGGTCACTTTGTCTTTGCCGAAAATGATTTCCTCGGCGATGCGGCCACCGAACAGGCTGGAGATCATACTTTCTAACTTCTGCTTGCTGGCGCTGTAGGTGTCGCGCTCCGGCAGGAACATGGTGATGCCGAGTGCGCGGCCACGCGGCATGATGCTGACTTTGTAGACCGGGTCGTGGTCGGGGACGGTGCGTCCAACGATGGCATGGCCGGCTTCATGGTAGGCTGTCAGTTTTTTCTCATCTTCGCTCATCACCATTGACTTGCGTTCCGCGCCCATCAGGATCTTATCCTTGGCCTTTTCAAAATCGTCCATTTGCACTTCGCGCTTGTTTTTGCGCGCTGCAAACAGGGCCGCTTCGTTAATCAGGTTGGCCAGATCCGCTCCGGAGAAGCCAGGGGTGCCACGGGCCAAGTATTTGATTTCCACATCTTCGGCCACCGGCAGACGCTTGGCATGCACACGCAGAATCTGTTCGCGGCCACGCACGTCGGGCAGGCCGACGGTGATTTGGCGGTCGAAGCGGCCTGGGCGCAACAAGGCAGGGTCTAGCACGTCGGGGCGGTTGGTGGCGGCAATCACTATGACACCTTGGTTACCTTCAAAACCGTCCATCTCCACCAGCAATTGGTTCAGGGTCTGTTCGCGCTCGTCATGCCCGCCGCCCAAGCCCGCACCGCGATGACGG
>JBJSYU010000532.1:0-5395 GCA_046089945.1 Candidatus Methylumidiphilus sp. | reverse complement strand
CAATTCCTCAAACGCCAAACGATGCTGCGCCAGCGCCAATACTTCCATGCCGGAGCCTGCCGGGGGTTTGTGCAATAGCCGCACGGCTTCCAATAGCGATGGAAAACCCAAATCCGCCAGCAGTTCGGCGGGTATCCAATCGCGTAAGCCCGCCCCTTCCGCCTCGCACAATTCCAAGGTGCGATCCACCAAGCCGCGCAGAGTTTTCTGGTGCAAACCTTCGGTCAACGGGTAAACCGGGGTTAGCGTATTGTCGATCTGACCGGCGTCTTCGTCGGCGACATACTGGTAATCGGGGTGTACCATCTCTATGCCGTAATACCCTTCCCGCGCTTCGCCATAGCAGCGCAGCCGCACACCGGGTTTCAGCCGGGACAGATGGTCGGCGGAGAAATGGAAGAAGCGCAGATACAGGCTACCGGTGCCATCGCTGATCCGGCACACCAAGGAACGGCGACCTTTCGGGACGACTTCGGTCAGTTCGACCAGTGCCTCAACCAAGGCATGGTCGCCAACTTTCAGATACCCCAGCGGCGTCAACGCGCTGCGGTCTTCATAGCGGGCAGGCAGGTGGAACAGCAAATCTTGGACGGTGTGCAAGCCGAGTTTGCCAAGGCGCTCCAAGGTTTTTGCGCCTACGCCTTTGAGTGAGGCTATGTTCAGTTTGTCCAAGGTTTCGAGCATGGAAATAAAAGTATTTCTGTGGTATTTGCGGAATGCATGGAATCAATCTATGCGAGTAAACCAGCTTGCATAGACTGTGTCCGAGATACGTTTTTTGAGCATCCGTAAAACCTCAAACCGGTTGACGCATTTAGCGGTAAACATCGCGTCGGTGTCCGATATGTAAAATTGTTACCTTTTCTGTAGCGTCGTTGATTTCATAGATTATCCGATAGTTTCCACAGCGTATCCTGATGCCATCCCTTCCACTCAGTTTTAAGCTACCAACTGGCCGAGGATTGTCTGCTAGTTTTCGTATCGCGTCACGAATGTGGCAATACTCGGCTTTAGGCACTTGTGCAAGTTCTTTTTTTGCCTTCTCTAATATCGTTATCGTAAAAGCCATTTAATGGCTCGCCTCAATTTCAGCTATTGCTGATTCAAAGGATATTTCTTCACCGCTTGACGCCTTCGCTTCATCATAAGCTCTCAGCGTCTCCAGTTCCTCTAATTCAGCCAGCATTTCCTCATAATCCTTTATGCTGATTACAACGCCAGTGCGGTTGCCAAGCGGGTCGGTTATGTACTGTTCTTTCATGTGTGCGATCATTTCCAGTGAGGCGTGTACGCCAAACGCTGCGGATTTCAAATCGTATTCCTAGCGTTTAGACCGATGTTGGAATATGGCATGGGGTGGTTGAAATATGGCAACTGGGATTGTGCTTAGTGGCTACAGAATTGCGCAACGCTTTAACATGCTCGATCTGATTATAAATCTTGGTGGGATGTGCGATGCGCATCCTACATGACTTCGTATTTCAGAATAAGCGCGTGGGCAGACGATAAAGCCGTCTGCCCACCTTGCTCGGCTTTCTCAATCCCGCCCCAACACCAAAACCCCATCAATCTCCACCGCCACGCCACGCGGCAATGCCGCCACGCCGACCACGGCGCGCGCCGGGAACGGCTGGGCGAAATATTCGGCCATGATTTCATTGACCAGCGGGAAATTCGCCAAGTCAGTCAGGAAGACATTCAGCTTGACAATATCGTTCAAACTGCCGCCGGACGCCTGCGCGACGGCGCTTAAATTGTCGAACACGCGGCGGATGTGCGCGTCGATGCCGCCCTCGGCCAAGGCCATCGTCGCCGGGTCTAGCGGGATTTGGCCTGATAGATATACCGTATCGCCGACTTTGACGGCTTGCGAATAGGCGCCGATGGCGGCGGGGGCGTTGGGGGTGTGAATGATTTCTCTAGTCATGGCTTTTTCGGTTTGGCATCGCAACGGACACGGGATATTTTCAAGACCACCGACAGTTTGCGCAGTTCGCGCATGACGTTGGCGAGGTGCTGGCGGTCTTTGACGGAGAGGGTAATGATGTCGGTGGACAGCTCGCTGTCTTGGTTGGTGATCTGCACATTCTCGATGTTGGCATGCATGCGGGAAATGGCGGAGGCGATTTGCGCCAACGTGCCGAGCTTATTGAACAGTTCCACGCGGATATCCACGGAAAAGTCGCCGCTGACTTGCTTGTCCCATTCCACGTCCAGGCCGGCAAACTGTTTCTTGCGCAAGTCCATAATGTTTTTGCATTCCGCCGCATGCACGACGATACCCTTGCCGGGGTTGAAGAAGCCGACTATCGGGTCGCCGGGAATCGGGCGGCAGCATTTGCCTAAGCTGACGACCATGCCTTGGGCGCCGCGAATAATCAGGGGATTGCGCGGAGCCTTCTCCTGCCCGTCAATCCGCGGTACGCCCTGCGGCTTGCTGTCGTCTTGCAGCAGCAGGCGCACCACCAAAAACGGCAGGCGGTTGCCTAGGCCGATGTCTTCCAATAGGGCGTCCAACGTCGGCGCGTCCAAGGCTTTCAGCAAATCGGCGCAACGCGCCTCCGAGACATCTTCCAGCCGGATGCCGCGCGCGCTCAGTTCTTTTTCCAGCAGCTTGCGGCCTAGGCTGACCGCCTCTTGTTTTTTGAAATTGCGCAGATAGCCGCGTATCGCCGCCCGCGCCTTGGCGGTGACGACAAAGTTCAGCCACAGCGGGTTCGGCCTAGCCCAGGGCGCGGTGATGATTTCGACGGTTTGGCCGTTCAGCAATTGGGTTTGCAGTGGCGCCAGCACCCGATCCACGCGCGCCGACACGCAGGCGTTGCCGACATCGGTATGCACGGCGTAGGCGAAATCCACTATCGTCGCGCCACGCGGCAGCTTGATGATCTTGCCTTTCGGCGACAACACATATACCTCGTGTTGGAACAAATCCACCTTGAGGTTTTCCAGAAACTCCATCGAATCGCCGGCATGTTGCTGGATTTCCAGCAGGTCGCGCAGCCATTCATGGGCGCGGCTTTTCGGGTTGGATGCCTGCTCGCTTTCGGTTTTGTACAGCCAATGCGCGGCGATGCCGCATTCGGCCATGTGGTGCATGGCGCGGGTGCGGATTTGGATTTCCAGCGGCAGGCCGAACGGGCCGACGAGGATGGTGTGCAGGGATTGGTAGCCGTTGGCCTTCGGCACGGCGATGTAGTCTTTGAAGCGGCTCGGCACCGGCTTGAACAGATTGTGCGCGACGCCTAGGGCGCGGTAGCACTCGTCCACGCTGTGGGTGATGATGCGGAAGGCGTACATGTCGAACACTTCGTCAAAGCCTAAGTGTTTGACGCGCATTTTTTCGTACAGGCTGTACAGGTGCTTTTCCCGCCCAACCACCTGCGCCTCCGCCAAGCCGCAGTCGCGCAAACGGGCGGTGATGGAATGCTCGATGTTCGCCACCACTTCCTTGCGGTTGCCCCGCGATTTCCGCACCTCGCGCTTCAACACGCGATGGCGCATCGGGTGGTAGGCGGCGAAGCCCAGATCCTCCAGTTCCAGCCGCATTTCGTTCATGCCCAAACGATTGGCGATGGGGGCGGAAATGTCCAGGGTTTCTCGGGCGATGCGGCGGCGGCGGTGCGCGGCCATCGCCCCCAGTGTGCGCATATTGTGTAGGCGGTCGGCCAGCTTGACCATGATGACGCGCAAATCCTTGACCATTGCCATGACCATCTTGCGGACATTTTGCGCCTGCGCCTCGGCGCGGGATTTGCTGTCGAGTTGTGTCAGTTTGCTGACGCCATCGACCAGTTGCGCGACTTCCTCGCCAAACTCCCGCGCCAACTGCTCGCGGGTGACATCGGTGTCTTCAATGACATCGTGCAGCAGCCCGGCCATCACGCCTTTGGCGTCCATGCGCATGCCGGCCAGGATGATCGACACGGAAATGGGATGGCAGATGTAAGGCTCGCCGCTGACGCGCTTCTGCCCTTCATGGGCGGCCGCCGCGACGGCATAGGCGCGGCGGACATCCTCGACTTGGGCCGCGTCCAGATAGCCCTGCAACATCAGCAGCAGCCGCCTAATCAGCTTCTCCTGCGGCACTTCCGCCAAGTCTTGCGGAAAACTTTCGTGGCCTATCAGTCCGCCGACGCTGACGACGGGCGGTTCATCAAAACTCTCAGCTAAATCAGCTTCGCTGGCTTCGGCGGACATGGCCATGGGGACTCCGGGTTTGGGCGGTCAGAGCAAGTCGTCGTCGTCCATGTCGATGTCGTCGTGGCGGATTTTGAAGGCCGGCCGCTCCACTTGGTAACGGTCATGCTTCGGGCCTTCCTTCAAATATTCGCGGGTAATCAGGCCGGCGGCGATTTCGCGCAGCGCCAGCACGGTGGGCTTGTCGTTGGACCAAGGCAGCTTGGCGTCGTCCGGGTGGCGGGCCAGTTGGCGGGCGCGCTTCGATCCCAACAAAACCAACTGGAAGCGGTTGTCCACCTTGTCCAGACAATCTTCTACGGTAACTCTTGCCATGATGGCTGAACCTCTTCTTAAAAAACTTGCAGAAAAACAAACGGTAAGATTTAAGGCTACCTTTTTACCCCAAGGCAGGCGTTCTGTACAGACTTGGCGGCGGTTTTAACTGCAAGCAAGGCCAAAAACCGCGCAGACAGAAGCATTTACGCCGTCGGCTGGCCGGCCGGCGGGGCTTGAACCAGCGCGGCAAACCGTGCCTTGCTGGCCGCTTTGACCGTCGGCCGGGCGCATCAACGCCAAAACATCCGCTTGACAAGCCGATTTTCGCCGGTATGATTAGCACTCGCAAAAGGGGAGTGCTAACAGCGCCCCCGCACCCAACAACCCAAACTAACCTGATGGAGCAATACCATGGCTTTGAAAATCCGTCCCTTGCATGACCGCGTGATCGTTAAGCGTCTGGCCGAAGAGCGCACCACCGCCTCCGGCATCGTCATCCCTGATTCCGCAGCCGAAAAGCCCACCCGTGGCGAAGTCCTCGCCATCGGCACCGGCAAGGCGCTGGACAACGGCCAAGTCCGCGCGCTGCAAGTGAAAGTCGGCGACATCGTGCTGTTCGGCAAATATGCCGGCAACGAAGTCAAGATCGACGGCGAAGAAATCGTCGTCATGCGCGAAGAAGACATCATGGGCGTGATCGAAGCCTAAGGCTTGCCGATCCGCTTTTAAGTTCGATAAGACTCCACACCCCAAACCAAACACCCTTAAAGGTACAAACACTATGGCAGCTAAAGAAGTCAAATTCGGCGACGACGCCCGTTCACGCATGGTCCGCGGCGTCAACATCCTCGCCACCGCCGTGAAAGTCACCCTCGGCCCGAAAGGCCGCAACGTCGTGCTGGAAAAGAGCTTCGGCGCCCCGACCGTCACCAAGGAC
>JBJSYU010000531.1:0-7264 GCA_046089945.1 Candidatus Methylumidiphilus sp. | reverse complement strand
TGGATTAACCATCCGAAACTCTTCAAGGCCGGTAATGTTTGCGCTTGAGCATCTGGACGCACTGCCCGATGAAATCCATCGGGTTGCCGCCTGCCAGTATACCTAAAGCACCATACTGTTCCGCCAGCATTAGAAGAATATTGCGGCTTAGCTCCGGGTCAATGGCCGGACTTTTCCACCAGCCGGGAAAGCAGCATTTGCCCGCCTCGGCCAAAATCGCGGCGGCTACTTCGGCGACTTGAGTTTCCGTCAATGCCGGATTTCGGCTTTTAACCATCATCACCAAGGCTAGTCCAATAGGCCGCTGGTTTTCTTCGATGGCAAGCCGGACGGCTTCCGTCAGCCGTTCCAATTCCTCAATTAGCGCGATGCCTGCCAGCGTTCCGGCGCGTTTTTCGTCGATCAGCCGTTGCAATTTCTCCGAGAGCGCACGGAATGTGTCGTCTTGGTCGAGCCGCACCCGCAATTCGGCGCTCAAGGCCGCCTCAATATCCAGCGCCTTGGCGTCCGGTTGCTTGTCCTTGATCTTGGTTAGGAAATGCTCGTCCAGCACATAGGCGGGGAATTCCGCTGCCAATTCTTCCACGTTCAGATGCTCGCGGATTAACTCGCGGGTACGCGCCGCGTCCAGCGCTGAGGCTTCCATGGCTGACTCCGGGTAAAACTTCTTTCGGTAAAGCACATACAGCTTGGTCAGCCAAGCGAAGGGGCGCACATAATCCCGCAAGAATTCATCCGGCTGCAAAGCTTCATATAAAACCTGCAAATTACGGTAGCCGGTGTCGAATTGCTTTTCCGCCCCGTCCTCGTCGCGCAGGATTTTCATGGCGGCGATAAAGGCATCATGCGAACCATCACGCGGCACGGTGCTTTCCGGGAACAGCGCCCAAAGCGTGTCGAATTGCTGGCTGAAATGCTCGCGGATGCGCTGGAACGGAAAAGCCACGTCGCCCAGTTCTTCCGGGCGATAATTCAAAGCCTCGTTCAGATTATCGAAGACGCCGTAATAATCGAGAATCAGGCCATGCCCTTTCAGGTCGTTGTAAGGCCGATTCACGCGGGCGATGGTTTGCAGCAGTCCATGATCCTTTAAGCTTTTGTCCAGATAGAGGGTTTGCAGAATCGGCGCATCGAAACCCGTGGTCAGCATGTCGCACACCACCAAGATTTCCACTTTGCGCAAAGGCTTGTCCCGGTGTTCGTCCGCCTCCGAGGCCGCCGGGATAAGAAATTCGTTCAGCAATTGCTTACGCTGGGCCTCGCCCATATAGAGCGCCTGAATATCCTTGGGGTCGGACTGTGGCGCTTCGGAAATCACGGCGGCGACGGCCTCTTGCCCCAGCCTTTCGACGAGCGCCGTGTAATACAGCTTCACTGTTTCCTTGTCCTTGGAAACCAGCATGGCCTTAAAGCCATTCGGTTGGACATGCGCCTTAAAGTGTTCCGTGATATCGTCGGCGACTTGGGCAATGCGCTTAGGCAGTTTCAGCAGCACATCCAGCGTGGACGATTGCGAAATCAGTTGGTTTTGTTCCGCCACCGGCAAATGGCCGAATTCCCGCTTGAACGCCAAATCCAGCTTGCCGCCCTGCAACTGCCAATCTGTTCGGCGTGGTTGCCAATGCAAAGGTTTCACCACGCCGTCGCGCAAGGCGTCGGTAATGGTGTAAGGTCGGCCCATATAACGTTCGACCTTGCCGTCGTCCTTGATTTGCCCCCACGCGGCGGGCGTGTTGTGGTCGTCTTTCTCGATGGGCGTTCCGGTGAAGCCAAACAACGAAGCGCCCGACACCGCCGCCCGCATATACAACCCCAAATCGCGTTCTTGGGTGCGGTGCGCCTCGTCCGCCATCACAATGACATTGGCCCGGTTTTGGGTAATGTGCTTGGGCATACCCTCGAACAAATGTACCGTGGTCAAAATCACGCCTCGGTAATCGCCCGCTAATTTCGCCTGCAAATCCTTCTTGCTGGCGGCAATGTGGACGTTATCGGTGGCCGTGGCGTTTAATTCTCTGTCCATTTGTTCGCCCAACTGTTCACGATCCACCAACAAAATCACCGTCGGTTGGTTCAAGTCCGGGTGTTCCCACAGGCTTCTTGCCGCGTAAATCATCGTCAAGGTTTTACCGGAACCTTGCGTGTGCCAAATCAAGCCCCGGCGCTTTTCCGCTGGACTCTCCAAATCCGTAGCGCGGTTCACAATATCCCTGACCGCCAAATATTGCTGATACCGCACCACCACCTTTTCGGTTTTGCCGTCCTTGGTCACAAAGAGGATGAAATAGCGAATCAAATCCAGCAGGTTATGCCGGTCGAATAAGCCATACAGCGAGACTTTCATCTCGTCGAATTCGTCGATGTCATGCGGCCACGGGTCGCGCCATTGCAGCCAGAATTGCAAGCGCCGCCCCGGCACGCCATACATCATGCGGGTTTCGTTGACGCCCACGCCGAACGCATTGGCATAAAACAACGTCTCGATTTCCGCCGCATACTCGCCGATTTCCTGCGCCCCTTGCCGCCAATCCGGCTTATTGCGGCTGGCCGTCTTCGCCTCAATCACGACGACGGGAATGCCGTTGATGAACAGCACCATATCCGGCCTGCCGTTCGGGTTGCCTTCCACCGGGAATTGGTTGGTGACCAAAAAATCGTTGGCGGATAGGTCGGCGTAGTCAATCAAGCGTACATCTTGGAATTTCTCCGAAGTGTCGAACTGGTAATTCACCCCGCTTTTTAGCCAAGCCATCCATTGCTGATTATCCCGGCAAGCCCGTAGCTTGGTGATAATCGCATCAACCCGCGATTCGTCGGTGAGTATGCTGGGGTTCAGTGCTTTTAATTTCTCCCGCAATATTGGCAGCAACAGGGTTTCCCGCTCATCGTCGCGCAGCAGGGCGATTGCCTCACGGCTTGCATAGCGCCAACCTAAAGCCGGGTTGCACAGATGCTCGATGATTTCCCGCTCAACCGTGGTTTCTTCGTTGAATAAGCGGGCGACTTGATAGGTGGGGAAAGGAACTTCGTTGGCACCATCGGACATCATCGGGGCTTCCTTACAGAGGATTAAAAACTGAGTAATTCCGGCTGCATTATTTGTGCAAATTGGCGAAGGCTGATATTTCAACGGCAATATCTTCATCGCTGAGAGCTTGCGATTGGGGCAGTTGTTGCACATGGCGCATCAAAGCTCGCCAGCTTTCTTCCCGTTCGGCGGGTGTGCGCGTTTGGTTCACCACCAACACCTCCACTAATGTGCCCTCGGCAAAGGGCAAATCAGCCAATACCATCTTGCCGGTGGCTTCTACTCTTGCGTAAGTTTTATAGGTCTGCATTTGGGTATCCTCGGATTGTTAGGAATCACACAAGCAATTATCGCGCATTGCGCTCTTCCCGCGACGGCATGATGATCTGGTCTACCTTCGCCCGTCGATAACGCGGCGGTTGCAAGACGGCATCCGGCTCGCCGTCGTCCAAAGGCCAGATAATCAGCTCTATCGGTTTGTGCCGCAAATCGGCGGGAATGGCGACGAATTCGGGCGCGTCGTGGATGACTTGGCGGATCGGTTGCATGGCGAGTTTCCTGTGAGGGATGAGCGGGATAAGGCCGGGGTTGGCAACGGGAAAAACATATCGGTACAGCGTTTTGGGTTCTATATCAACCTTGCCGTTGAGAAACTCTAAATAGCCCCATGCTTCGTCGATGTGCGCGGCAGGAAAAGCATCAACCGGCACATGCTGGCCGATTAAATTTTGTAAATCAGCCTCCGTGCTTTGGCCGTTCTCGAAAACCAGCCAAAAGCGATAGGCTTCCCGTTGTTCAACGTGCCGAAGTTTCATAGTCTATCTGACCGTTAATAAGTGCCTATGCACAAAAAATATTCTACTAAATAAAATGTAATAGCTAAGTAACTAAAGCTTTTTATTGACGGAAAAATAGCTATAAATCAAGCACTTGAAGATTTATAATTTTGTAAAAAATGACAGATAAGATATTGTTCTGTGTAATATTTAATTTGCACAGGAACTTAAGGGGCGGATACATTCGCCGCTACGCCGAGCGCCGCAATCGGCAAGCCAATTAAATCCAGCAGACTAAAAGGGGCGCCGATGCGCCCCATTTGCGTTGAGCCGAGCTGGGTTTAAGCCGGAATCGCTTCCGAGGTTGTATCGGCTTGGGCCAGCAGATTGGCGATGGCGGTCAGTGCGCAAGTGCCTTGATAATCCCCGCTTCTTTGGTATCTCGCATAGCTGTCAACCCGTTGAAATCTAACCAAACCCCTCATAGTTCAGCTAGGCCGAGGGTTGGCTGTGCCTAAAGCAGCTAGAACCGGAGAAGTTGAGCAAGACCGATTCGTGCTATGCGGGAAAAGACTTGAGCAGCGCTTCCTCGGAAATGCCAAAACCCCTTAAAAGCCATTAAGCATGATATGTGCCGGATGTCTTCTCCCCGACAAAAAACTCGATGATTTCGCTGTGAAAATACTTGCCCACAGCACTTGCTATTTAGACAAAAACTCGCTTACTATATGAAAGCCGCAAAATTTGCAGTAGCTATCGGAGGTTAATTATGAAGATCAACAATTCAGTAATGGGGTTTCTGGCTTGCGCACTGGTGTCCACCAGCTTTTCCGCAGGCGCTGAGGTTTTAAATGCCGGACTCAAGTGGACGGGGGAGGGCGGCTATACGGTTGAGGGGCAGTTCAGTTACGACGACGCTTTTGCCATCGCAGAGGGATTGGGTGCGGGCGCCACCACCGGGTTTCAGGATTTGGCGGTTGCGTTTTACGATCCGGGCCACAACCTATTGTTTAGCGTCGTGAATATCGCGGGTGGCGTTTCCAGTTATGATTTCCTGAATGTGACCTTCGACACGGTCACGCAGGCGTTCACTGGCGCTTTTGACATTGGACGGGAAAGCGACACGCCCGGCGATCTGTATTTGGCTGGCACGATTGGCGGCAGTTCAGACCTGTTTAACCATAACGCCGATTCTTTGGATCTCATCACCAGCGGCACGACGATTGCCGTCATTCCGATTCCTGCCACCGTGTGGCTGTTTGGCATTGGGTTGGCCAGCCTGGGTGCGCACAAGCGCTTGAACAAAAAGGCGGCTTGATTCGTTTGCCCTTGGGGAAACTCTGATTAAGTCTTTGCGCCCTCCCCCTCGCAGGGGGAGGGCTAGGGTGAGGGCCTTAAAACCACTATTTGCCCCTCACCCTAGCCCTCTCAGGGCGAGGGAACTTATTCAGAGCTTCATTAGGCTATTGCGGACGGGAATTTAAAAACCCGTCCGCAATTTTTTTGTTACTTTGGGTTTTCTGATTAGCAAGATGCTTGAGCCTACCGGAAGGGATAGCTTTCGCTGAATCTTGTTGTGCGGCAACCGGCCAGTTTGCCATCCTGGACGCTGGATTCCGGCGTCCTGCCGGAATGACGGAGATTTTTTCAGCATGGTCAGCATGGGCTGAACCATCTGGGTATTGCGGGCCGGGTTATCTGGCGCCGCCGCGCTTGAGCATCTGCCCTAGGCTGGAAAACTCTGGCCCGGTCGATTTTGGCGAGACGGCGATACCCCATTGCCGCAACTCCAAGGCTACCTTTTCCACTAGCTCGCCTAAACGCGCTTCGACAGTATCCGACAGCGCGACGCCACTTTCCAAAACAGCAGGCACTATTCCCCAGACGACCAAACGCGGTGGCGCTGTCCCGCGCAGCAGGCTCAGCGCCAAAATGTCCGCAAAGCTGACTTGGTGCATCGACAGTTTGAATGTCAGGCTGCGCGGGATTTCATCGCCTTCCAAGCGCACCAATGTCCCCGGCTGGCCCCCGGTCTGCACGGCGTCAATCGCCAGCAGGTGCGAGCGGCCTTCGACATAGGCCATAAGCTCCAGCCCCAACACGCCGCCATCCACACAGGCAACATTAGGCGGCAGTTCATAATGATCCTGCAACAGTTCCAGCGCACGAATGCCTAAGCCGTCGTCGCCGAGCAGCAGATTGCCTAAACCCAATACCAGTATGTTTGTCTGCATGTGGAGGGTTGCCTTAAGGCCATTAAACCGTCGCCAGCAGGTATAAGCCTGTCAGCGCAATCGCCGAACCGCCAAGGCGCGATAGCAGCGCCAGCCGGCGTGTCGCCAAGCCCATCCCCAAGCCTATCCCGTGCAAGGTCGCGGTGGCCACGGCGAAACCCAGCGCATACAGCGCAGGCGTGGCGGTTTGCGGCAGTTCCAGTCCGTGCGCCCAACCGTGCAGGCAGGCAAACACGGCGACGAGGCCGACGCTGGCCGCAGTCGGCAGGCGCACGGCGCAGGCGACCAGCAGGCCCAGCACCAGCACGGAACTGGCGATGGCCGGTTCCAGCAGCGGCGCGTCTAAGCCCGCCAGCCCCAAGCCGGCGGCGGCCAGCATGACGACCACAAAAGCCAGCGGCACCCGCCAAACCGCCGCGCCGCCCAGTTGCGCGGCCCACAGGCCGACCGCCAGCATCGCCAGCAAGTGGTCCAGCCCTAAAAACGGATGCGCGAAGCCAGCGGCCCAGCCGGCGCCGTGGGCGCCAAACGTGTGCGCCTCGGCGGCGGGCAGCAGTGTGGCAAAGACAACAAATCCCAACACAACGGAAGCAAATGTCGATTTCATGAGGATCACCTGTTTAATGAGTTAAGGGGAATATCCGCCGGGCAAGGCTCAAGCGCGGAATGCCCCTGTCCCGCGTGGCGGATCTATTCCCGAAAGCAAAAAATGAACCACGAAAGGCGGCAAAGTTGCGCCCGGCCTTTCGTGGTTTGCGGTTTTCAGCGCGTGGCGGTTTGACCTAGGTTCATGTCACGGGCCGCAGGCCGGCGGCGCGCCGTTGTTGCTGGCGCAGTTGGCGGTGGTGCCGTTCACCGGCCGCACGCCGACAGCGCCGTTGATTGCGGCTTGCACACGGCAGGGCGCGTTGGCGCTGGCGGCAATCGCTTTCTCGAACTTCCAGGCGCCGTTGTAGGCGACGGTCGCGGTGCCTAAGGCGGCGCCGTCAATGGCGTTGGTGACGGTGACGGTCGCGCCGACGACGGCTTTGCTGCCGGTGACGGTGAGTTTGCCCAAGGCCCAGCCGGCGGCGTCGATGCTGACTTGCTTGCCCACGCGCGCGGCTATGCAATCCGCGCCGGTGCAGCCGGGGTCGGCCTGGTCGATCTTGCCGTTGCAGTCGTCGTCCAGTTTGTTGGTGCAGATCTCTTTGGCGCCGGGGTTGATGGTCGGGTGCTTGTCGTTG
>JBJSYU010000530.1:0-5322 GCA_046089945.1 Candidatus Methylumidiphilus sp. | reverse complement strand
AACCACAGCCCGGCGATGGCGAACGGCAAGGCGAAAAGCGGCAGTACGGCCAGCCGACCCGGCGCCGCCGGCGTGTGGTTTAAATCAATGTTCATGGCTTAATTCCCCAACAAAGCTGGCCCGCGCGGGACTGTGGCGTATGCCACAAGCACCCCGGCTAAAACCCCATCTTAAACCATCAAGTGCCCAGCGCTGGGAATAAGCAATATCACGCATATCCCGGCGCTTGGCTTTTGGTTAGCATAAACCCACTGCCATGCGGCAGCCAAAGCGATACTTTCCACCTGAACCCTGAGGAAACATGCCATGTCTGCTGTAAAAAAATCGATCATCGTTGACAGCGAAAGCCCGGACGAGGCCAGCAAGCCGCTATTGTCGAGCGTTCCCGCAGGCGCGGAGTTAGGCCACCTGATTGCCGAAGCGGCTTATTACAAAGCCGAAAAGCGGGGGTTTGAGCCAGGCCATGAAGATGAGGATTGGCTGGCGGCGGAAAATGAGGTGTTGAGTCTGGCTTAAACCGCTGATGACAAGCAACAACGCCTCCACAGCGCTGCGCGTCGCTGTGGAGGTGGCCATGAATATCCAGTCAAGCGCGACAGTTTATATTCCCCAAACATCCTAAACACTGAGCGCCTGCTGATAGCCAAAACTGCATTATGATCTTGCCAACGCCTGCGCCAATCTAATAGGCATTGCCAACAGTTTTTATCCGTTAGACCGCCACAAGGAGAGAGTTTCAACATGCGTACCGCAAGAATCGTCAGCCAACTCCATTCCGATGACTTCCATGCCATCAACCAATGGTTTCAAGCCAACCACCCGCCGTATGGGCCACAGGATATATTCAGGTTTAACGCCCTCTATCGGCAGGCGTATCCGGCACTGTCCCGCGAGGAGAAGCGCCGCATCGAAGAATTCGTTGATATGATGATCGCGGGCGTTGCAGACCGCAGGCTGATACCGAAAATATTCGGCGTTGTGTAAAAAAAACCTGAATTAGCAAGATAGCTCAGCCAATGCTGAAGAAATCTCCGTCATTCCGGCCGGGAGCCGGAATCCAGCGCCCAAGGATGGCGAACTAGCCGGTTTCCACAGAGTCGATTCAGCGAAAACCGTTTTTTCTAATCGGCTGAAACATCTTGCTAATCGGGAAAAACAATGGCGCTGAGGGGCGGGTTCGCAACCCGCCCCGTCGGCCCCTCACACCCGCTGCGCCAAGATGCGCTCCTCCACCTGCTGGCGTATCGCCCGCGCCATCACGCTAGACCCCACCGCCAAGCTTTGGAAGTCGTCGCGGCTGATCGCCGTCAATTCGCAAGGCGTCAGGCAGCGCACGGTGGCGGTGCGCGGGCCGTCCTGCACCAAGGCAATTTCGCCGAAGCAATCCCCGCCGCCCAATTCGCCGACCACCCGCCCGTCGCGCAGCGCCTGCAACTGGCCCGACTGCACGAGGTAGGCGCAGTCGCCGTCGTCGCCTTGGCGGATGACCTCGTCGCCCGCCTCAAAGTGCAGGCGTTGCAGCTTGGCGGTGGCGTCCGGGGCCAGCACGGCGATGTCGGCGCGGAACGGGATGTCCAGCGTCCAGTCGATCAAAATGCGCAGATTGCGCTCCAGCCCCGGCAACGCGGCGATGTTGGCGGTGCGCGACACCAGCCACGCCAAGGTGCCGCCGAACAACAGCGGGCCGGCGCGGCACAGCGAGCGGCGGCCCATGTTGTAGACCTTCAGCCAACTGGTCTTGGCGTGGTAGGCGTGGGTGGGGAAGCCCTGCGACGCCGCCCAGGCGTTGTGGCCGATGGTCTTGCCCAAGCTCACCCAGTCCGCCACCGTCAAAAATTCGCGCTGCGCACTGTGCCAGCCCGCTGCCGCCGCCCAGATGTGCGGATGGTTTTTCACCCGCAAATCGTCCTCGGTGTCCAGCGGCCAGCGCTGGCTCTGCCCGTCCAGCATCACGCTGGGCAGCATGAACGTGGCGTTGACCACCAGGCCCACCGGCTCGCGGCTGCCATCGTCCAGCACCAGCGCGTCGCGGGTCAACGCCGCCACGGTGCGCCCGTGGATCAGGCTGACGCCGGCCTTTTCCAAGGCGCGGTCGCGCTGCGGCTTGATGGCGTCCTCGAAGGCGCTGAACCAGGAGCGGCTGTCCTCATACAGGCGCACCGTCCAGCCGTGGTCGCGCAGCACCGGGTAAGCCGTCTTCGCCGTCTCCAAAATCTGCCCAATCTCCACCGCCGTCGCGCAGGCGCGCTGGCCGGCGCCGATCACCGCGAAGCTCAACAGCCGGGCGCGTTCGGCCGCGTCGTCGGTGAGTTCGGCCTGTTCGACCAAGTCCATGATGCGCTTGCGGATGTGCAGCGCGTCGCCGACCGAGTTGATCGGGTTGCCATGGGCCAACAGCCCCGGCAGGCCGGTCAAGTTCGGCACCGGAAACAGCGCCAAAATCAGCTCGTCGTAGTCCAACTCCAGCGTCTTGTCCGCCTGCGCGATGTGGAGGCGCCGGTTGACGCTGTCCACCCCGGCCAGTTCGCCGAGCAACACGCGGGTGCGCGGCAACACCCGGCGTATCGGGTTGACGGCGTTGCCGGGCTGCATCGTGCCGCCGATGACTTCCGGCAACAGCGGGTAAAACAGCACATTCGGCTGCCGATGCACCAGGGTCAGCCGCACATGGGAATACTGGCCGATCAGCTTTTCCATCTTCATGGCCGCGTGGATGGCCGCGAACGTGCCGCCGACGACCACGATATGGGCCGGTTTGTCTTT
This sequence comes from Candidatus Methylumidiphilus sp., assembly GCA_046089945.1. Classification (GTDB taxonomy): domain Bacteria; phylum Pseudomonadota; class Gammaproteobacteria; order Methylococcales; family Methylococcaceae; genus Methylumidiphilus. Next base: position 2,559 of record JBJSYU010000530.1, on the reverse strand, counting down.
TGCTTCTGGCATATGGAAATGTCCCGCACCGTTGAAAAGGAAAGAAAGCATGACCCCGTAAAACAGCGCATGCGCCATCCAGCTTTCCGGCAGCAGCGCCGCGAAAAACAGGAACGCGAACAGGAAGAACAGCGACAGGGGCCGCAGCAGCACGCCGACGACCATCAACAGGCCGGCGGTCAGTTCGACCAGGGTCATGACTAGCGTGAAAGTTTCCGGCGCCGCCGACAGCAGCGGCACGTCGTTGAGGCTGAGGATGGCGACGCTCAAGTTCGGCTGGAACACCTTGTAGACGACCGCCAAATAGAAGATGTTCAGGCCGGTCAACACGCGCATGATCGCCTGCGCCCGCTGCCTAGGCTGCGCGGCAAGCTGGGCTTGCCAAGCGCGGAAGGCGGGGTGGGTCGGCATCGGGATGTAATGGCTGCCCGGCCCTTGCAGCAGCAGGTAAATGCCGACGCCGGCCAAGGCGCCGAAATAGGCCAAGATATCCGCCGCGAACAGCGCCAATCCAAGGACGCTTAGAAACAGCAGCAGGCCGGCGCAGACGCGCACATAAACCCCCAGCAAAAAGCCCACCGCCAACCCCACCTCCAGCCAGCGCAGCCCCAGCCAGCCGGGGCCGAACGCCGCCAACTCCAGATCCGGGGCGAACAAGGTCGGCGAGGCGAAGCGCTCGACGCCCAGGCGCGGCTCCAAGCCCAGCGCCGACGACAGCAGCACCCAGGCCAAGCAGACGCGCAGCACCGGCGCCACGGCGTCGCCGTAAGCGCCCAAGCGGGCTTGCAAGCCGGGGAACAGTTCGCGCGCGCCGGTGAAGCCTAGGCGTATCCAAGCCACCGTGAACACGGCAAAACCGGCGATGATGCTGAAATCGAGGAAAGTGGCGGCAGTGTAATGCGCCGGTTTGGCATGGGTGTTCCACTCGGCGATTTGCTCCGGCGTCAGCACCCAGCGCTCGTGCGCCAGACCGGCGCCGGCCCAACTCAGGCCGAGCAGCACAAGCAGAAAAATCCAGGCAATGCGCCGGCCAAAGCCGGGGTGCCGCATGAGTGTCGGCATACTCTCCCTCCGATTGTTGTTATTGTTATTGATGCCACGGCATCGTAGCGCCGGCATTTGGCGTAGCGCCGGCATCCTGCCGGCCATTCGGCGTAGCGCCGGCATCCTGCCGGCGATTGAAGCATTTCTAAATGTTGGCCGGCAGGGATGCCGGCGCTACGATACCGGCGCTACGATACCGCCGCCTCAGACCGCACAAAACAGCTCCATGTTCCTGATCAATTCGTCATGGGTCTGGCAATCGACGACGGCCGGGTCGTCGATGGAATACACCTCGCACGTCCCGTCCTGGCCTTTCAGCTTAAACGCCCCGACCGGCTCGAATGGCCAATCCTGCCGGGCGCAGCGGCGCACCTCGCTGCTGATGGCGATGGCCCGGCCAATGCCCCGCGTCAGCGACTCCAGCCGGGCAGCGAGGTTGACGGTGTTGCCCAGCACCGTGTAGTCGAGCTTGATCGGCGAGCCGATGTTGCCCTCGATCACCGTGCCTTTCGACAGGCCGAAGCCAGTGTACAAAAACTTCATCAGCCGGCAGGCATGCGCTTGGCCGCGCATCGCCTGCAAATCGCGCAACGTCTTTAGGCAGGCGGCAATCGCATTATCCGCCTGCTCGCAGGGAAAATGCGCCATCACGCAGTCGCCGACATATTTCGTCACCTCGCCGCCGTGGTCGGCGATGTTTTGCGAACTGACGCTGAGATAAGCGTTGACCACCTCCGCCACCTCGTCCACCGGGAATTTCTGCGACAGAAAGGAAAACCCCACCATGTCGCCAAACAAAATCACCCGCTCCGACTTTTGCACCGGGATATCCAAAGGATTGATGCCCCGCGTCAAAAAGCGCAGCACGGTGGGCTGGGTGTAGCGCTCGATGATGCGGTGGGATTGGGTGATATTTTCCAGCATGATGCGGATCGCCTGCAAAATCATGTCGCTCTCGCCGCCTAGGCGCACGGTGCGCATCGACCAGCCGGGAAACAAGCGCTCGGACACGTCGTTTTCGGCCCTGAGGATCAAGACATCGCGGTGGCGCGGGTCGAGGCGGATGCGCTCGACCAGCCGGTCGATCTGCTCCGTCTCGCCTTCGAGGATTTGGAAAAAAAACTCGTGGGCGGACAGCAAAACCCCGGTGACGCCGATTTTCTGATTGTTCGCGCTGGATATTTTGCCGATGGCCTCGATCTCCGCCGTGGGGATATCGTAGCTCAGCGTGCTGATATACATGACTCTCTTCATTGAGGCCCTGCCGTTGTTGTTATGTGTGTGGGGGATCTTCCCTGCGGAGGCGGAAAGCCTGACGCCGGCGACAGCCTAGCGCTTAGGCCGGGGTTTGCGCAAGCCGGCCGGCGAAAGCGCGGCAATTTTCATGCTAGGGCCGCGCCCCTACTCGGCCTGCGCGCGCGCCCGATTCAGCGCCAACAAACGGCGCAGAATCGCCTCGTCTGGCCACGCCGGCGTGTAATCGGCCCAGCCGTAGGCGGCGGCGACGGCGCGGTC
>JBJSYU010000529.1:0-2612 GCA_046089945.1 Candidatus Methylumidiphilus sp. | reverse complement strand
CAAGAAGGCCGGCAAGAAGGTCGGCAAGAGGGGCGGCAAGAGGGCTGGCGGCAAGGTCGGCAGGAAGGCGAAGCCGCGATACTGTTGCGCCTGCTGGCGCTCAAATTCGGGCCGCTACCGACAGGGTTGGCGGACAAGGTGATGCAAGCGGACGCCGATACCCTGCTGGCTTGGAGCGAACGGGTATTGGCGGCGGCGACGGCGGAGGAGGTGGTCAAGGAATAATGCCAGAGCCTTCGCGCCAACTCCCGCCCTGCGGCATTTTGCGGGGCGGCGCGTTGCCGATAAAATACCCCGCCATTCCATCACCCCACCCGAACATGCCATGCTGCGCACACTATTTGCCGTCGTTTTAGCGTTGATGTTTTGTAGCCCCCTAGCCCTTGCCGAGCCGTTTTGGGGGGACACCGAATCCCGGCCGGTGGAGACGCCGCCGTCGAAGCTTAAGCCGGGGCAGTTTATATGGAAGGGCGGGGCGGTGCCGGTCGGGCCGATTGTGGTCGTGGTCAGCCTGCCGGAGCAGCGGGCGTATGTCTACCGCAACGGCATCCGCATCGGCGTGTCCAGCGCCAGCACCGGCAAGCCGGGGCATTCGACGCCGACCGGGGTGTTCATGGTGTTGCAGAAGGACAAGGATCACCGTTCAAGGAAGTACAACAACGCGCCGATGCCCTACACCCAGCGTTTGACCTGGGACGGCGTGGCGCTGCACGCCGGCGGCCTGCCCGGCTATCCGTCTTCGCACGGCTGCATCCATCTGCCGTCGGAGTTTGCCAGCCGCTTGTTTAAGGTGTCGCCGATGGGCATGACGGTGGTCATCGCTAATCAGCACAACAAGCCGACCGAGGTGGTGCATCCGGCGGTGCTGTCGCCGGTGGACGCGCGCGGCGAGGTGGTGAAAGTGCCCAGATTAAGCGCCGCCGAGGCGTTCCGCTGGCGGCCGGAGGCATCGCCGAAAGGCCCGGTGTCGATTTTAATCAGCCGCGCCGATCAGCGGGTGTTGGTGTATCGCAACGGCGTGGAGATTGGCCGGGCGAAGTTGGCGATCAGCCAGCCGGGCCAGCCATTCGGCACCCATGCGTTCATCATGCAAGACGGTTGGGGCGAGGGCAACAGCCCAATTGCCAAGGATGCGCGGGCGCATGTGTGGGTGGCGGTGGGCATCCCAGGCCACGCCAACGAACATGGGCAGACGCTGAACGCCTCGCATCAAGTGGAGCGTGTGCATATGCCGTCGGCGTTTGCAAAGGCGCTGTACGACATTTTGACGCCGGGCACCACGCTGCTGGTGACGGACGCGGCGGTGTTGGAGCATAAGACCACCGGGGTCGAGTTGAACATCATCAACGCCGACATGCCGAAGGCGATGAATCCGAACCGGCAAAGTACGCAATATCTGTTTTGATGCATGATGCGGGCCTGCCAAAAGCGCCGACGTTCTGTCGGCGCCTTTGGCGCCTGCCTGGTGTGCCAAGGCAAATGCAGCGCAAGATTTAATATCTTGCGCCTTGAATTTTTATAAGGGCTTACGCCCTGTGCAAGATAAATCTTGCACTCCGGCTTTAGGCGTAGTCCAACACAATCCCCACCAACTGCAAATACCCCGCCTCTTGCTCCAGGTCGGCGGCGGTCAGCGGGTGTTCGGCCAGCCAGCCTTTTGGGAAGCGCAAGATGACCCGCGTGTCGGCCAGCGCCAGCGCCAAGGGCGGCAGGTCGGCGGGCTGGCGGCTGCGGTGCAGCACCACGGCGAGGCGCAGCAGCAAGGCCATCGGCGCGGCGGCTTCGTCCCAGGGCTTGACCAGTTCCTTCAAAATTTTCAGGTTGAGCTTGCGGCGGTGGAAGCGCACCAGGGTTGCCAGCAGCTTTTGGTCTTGCCGCGAGAAGCCCGGCAAGTCGCCGTTTTCGATCACATACGCGCCGTGCTTGTGGTAGTCGCTGTGGGCGATGTCCAGGCCGATTTCGTGCAGCGCCGCCGCCCAGTCCAGCCATTGCGCGGCGGTTTCCGCGTCCACGCTGCCCATGTTGGGCAGTTGCGCGGCCAGTTCGGCCAAGGTTTTGCGGACGCGGCCGGCGTGTTCGGCGTCCACATGGAAGCGCCCGGCCAAGGCGGCGACGGTGCGGTCGCGGATGTCTTCGTGGTTGATGCGGCCGAGCAGGTCGTGCAACAGCCCTTCGCGCAAGGCGCCGTCGGCGATGCGCATCTGCGGAATGTGCAGGCTTTTGAAACTGGCGTAAATGATGGCGATGCCGCCCGGCAAGATCGGCTTGCGGTCGGGGCTGAGGTCTGGCATTTGCAGCTTGTCGCAATGGCCGGCGGCGTACAGCGCATCGAGTAGATGGTTCAAGCCGTCCAGCGTGATGCCCTCGCGGCTCCAGCCGTTGTTGACCAGCAGCTTTTCCACGGTGCGCAGGGTGCCGGACGCGCCCACCGCCTGCTCCCAGGCGCCGTGTCGGAAAGTCTTCTCGAACGGCTCCAACTCCTGCTGCGCGGCGATCACGGCGCGCTTGAAGCGCTTCGGGGTGATTTTGCCGTCGTGGAAATGCCCCAGGCTCATCGTCACGCAGCCCATGCGCAAGCTTTCCTTGTGCAACGGCGTCTTGTCCACGCCGAT
>JBJSYU010000528.1:0-4812 GCA_046089945.1 Candidatus Methylumidiphilus sp. | reverse complement strand
CCCAATTGGCTTGTTCCAGCGCCGCCGCCGTCCGCGTCGGCAAGCCGACCGCCACGCGCCCGCCGCGCAGCGGTATCTCGCGCACCTGCGCCAAGGCGTGGCGCAGTTGCCGCCCGGCTTCGGCGTCAAAGTCGCGCGGCGGCAGCGCCGCGACCCCCAGCACGCGCCCGTCGCCGTGCGGTTCGCCGACATGGGGCAGCGCCAGCCAAGCCACATGTTCATGCTGGCCGTGGCCGTGGATTTGCGGATGGGCATCGTCGCCTAAGATCGACAGCACCGCCGCCCGCAGGCCAGAGGCCAGCAGCGCGGCGCTGCGGATGTCGCCGTGCGCCACGCGCAAGGCGATCCATTCGCCCCACGGGCCGGTTGCCGCCGGGGCGGCCGCCTCGCCGACGCGGCGGTAGGCCACGGTCGGCTCGACCACAACGCAGACGCGGCCGCGCTGGTAGTCGCGCTCCAACACTTGAAAGCGGCCCGGCGTCGGCACCCGCAGCCGCTGCTGGCCGTCGGGGTCGGGCAGCCAATTCGGCGGCGGCGCGTCGCCCGGCGCATAAACATGGCCCAGCACCAGGCTTTCGGCCCGGCCGACATGGCTGAGGCAGCGCACGGCGGCGGCGATGCCGTCCACCGCCGCCGCCGGCACGCGCCAATGGTAGGCGACGAACGGGCTGTCTAGGCTGAGTTCGGGTTCCGCCATCAGCGCCATGCCGCGCACGGTGTGCGCGGTCGGCACGGCAAGCCGGTGCGGCGAGTAGGCGGACGCGGCCGGGGCGGTGATCGCCGGGGCTTGGCCTTCCAATTCGCACAGCGCCGCCAGCACCGCATCGCCTAGGCGGTGTTCGCAAGCCGCCGCAATCAGCGCGGCGTAAACCCGCGACGGCGACGGCGGCCATTCCGGCAGGTCGGGGCGGAACGGGTCGGCCAGCATGACCGGGCCTAAAAACTCGATGGCAAAGGCGAACTCGGCGCTGGGCATGTCATTCGTCCGTCTCGCCGACACTTAAGGCGGCGCTGCATTTTTCGATGGCTTTGAGCAGTTGCTTGCTTGCGGCCAGTTCGACCGGGGCGGTTTGCCAACGCAGATCCTCGGCCAGCGCCGCCAGCGCTTCGTCCAGCACGGCGCGGGCGGCGGCGGTGGAAACGCCGAGATTTTCGTCGCGCCCGCCGCCATAACGCAGACGCCAGACCAAATCTTGGTCGATCAAATCGCAGCCGGAGCGCAGCCACATGCCCCGCGTCGCCACCGTCTGCACCGCCCAAATGCCCAGCGCCAGCAGCACAGCGCGGGCGGCGGCGTCGGCCTCCGGGCGCAAGCCGCCGTCGGCCGCCGGAAACTGGTATTTGCGCAGCACGCCCAGATGGATGGCGCCTTGCAGGATGATGGCTTGGACATCCACGCCGTCCGGGATGCCGGACGCCGGCACGCTGCCGTGGCCGAGGTCGGAAGGTTTTTTGGGCTTGCTGCCTTTAGCCGCCGCGTCGGGGTCTAGTGTCATCTGGCCGTTGGCGTCGATGTACATGGCGCCTGCGTCTTTGGTGATGTTCAACGGGTCGGTTTTCTGCGCACCGCCCGGCCGGGCTTGGACGCCGGTGCCGTACACCCGCGCCGTGACCGCCCGCGCCAGCCGCAAGGCGTGGATGCCGCCGCCGGAATGGCTGTCCCAGACGCCGAACAGCAGCGCCTCCGGCGCATGGCGGAACAAGGCGCTGGCGTTGGCAGGCCGGGCGGCGCGGAGTGCCGCCCCCAGCGGCGATTGGAAAAAGGGCTGGCCATCGAGCAGGGCGTCGCGCAGCGTCGCGTCAAACACCCGGTGCGGCAATTGCCGGGAATTCGCCAGCGGCACCCCGTCGCCGTTGACGACAGTGAACGAGGGCGTCAGTTGGGCGGCGGCGATGGCCTCCTCCAGCCGGTTGGCGAACGATTGCGGCGAATCTAGCCGCACTTCGCCGCTGGCGGTGAGGAGATACTGCGGCGGGTCGCCGCTTTTGGCCGGCGCATAAGTCGGCGGCATCACCCGGTAAGGCGGCGCGTTGGCGTCGGAAGGCTGGAAATGGCCGAGGAAAGACACGGCAAGCGCGTCGTCGGCAGCGGTGCGCAGCGTTTGATAGGTCAGTGTCATTGGGCAATATCCCTTGAGTGTTCTTGAGAAACAGCGCCATGGGCCAGCATCGGCCATGGCGGAAACGGCCAGGATAGATTAACACTGGCGCGGCGGATTTCAGCGCCCGGTTGCAAGGCGGCGAATTTTTCAGGAAGGGCAGGGCAATTGCGCCATGAGTCGCGGCGCGGGTCAGTATCCATCCCGGCCTTGACGGTTGCGGCGGTGATGCTGGTGATATACTCAAAACCGCCATAAACTGAACATCTATCCCCTCTCCCCCGCCCCTATCCCCAAGGGGAGAGGGGAGAAAAACCCCTCCCCATGAGGGAGAGGGCGGGCCAAAAAGTCCAGTTTGTGGCGGTCGAAAGTATATATTGTCGGGCCGGTCGATTCAGCCGATGGCGTCGTGTGGGCCTAGGTTACTGCGACGGTGCGGAAACTATCCGCCGCCGCTTCGATTAGATGATTTCCTGAGCCATTCTCGTTGGCTCCGATTAAGGCTGCAAACCTCTATCGGCATTGAGTTGCGCGATGACCGGCTGGGTTTGCGGATATATACCGCGCCAGATAAAAAAGGCTTCGGCGGCTTGCTCGACCAACATGCCGATGCCGTCCACGCTGATGGCGGCGCCTAGGCGCTCGCCCCAGCGTACAAAGGCGGTGGGCTGGCGGCCATAGGCTAGGTCGTAGCAGGCGCCGCCCGCGTTCAACACGCCGGGCGGCAAGGGCGGCAGGTCGCCGCTGAGGCTGGCGGCGGTGGCGTTGAGGATGAGGTCGAAAGACTGTCCTTCCAGCCTGTCAAAGCCGGTCGCAGCAAGCTCGGCGAGGTCGGCGAATTCCGCCGCCAAAGCCTCTGCCCTGGCGACGGTGCGGTTGGCGATCACCAGCCGCTTTGGATGCTCCGCCAGCAGGGGCTGGAGGATGCCCCGGCTGGCCCCGCCGGCGCCGAGCAGCAGGATGGCCCGGCCTTGCAGCGGAATCCGCAGGTTGCCGGTGAGGTCGCGCAGCAGCCCGACACCGTCGGTGTTGTCGCCGAACCATTGGCCGTCTTCGCCGATTTTCAGCGTGTTGACCGCCTTCGCCCGTTCGGCGCGTTGGCTTTTCGTCTGGGCGATGCGCCAAGCCAGTTCCTTCAACGGCACGGTGCAGCTTAGGCCTTTGCCGCCGGCCTCGGCGAACTGCCGCAGGGCTTGCGGAAAGCGTTCGGCCGGCACGTCTTCCGCCGTGTAGCACATGGCCTGCCCGGTCTGCTCGGCAAACAGGGTGTGGATGCGCGGGGATTGGCTGTGGCTTATCGGATGGCCGAAGACGGCGTAGCGGTCGGAGGTCATCATAGGGTTTCCTTAGTCAAGATGCCTCAGCCGGTTGGAAGGGATGGTTTTCGCTGAATCTTGTTGTGTGGCAACCGGCCAGTTTGCCATCCCTGGACGCTGGATTCCGGCGTCCGGCCGGAATGACGGAGATTTTTTCGGCATCGGCTGAACCATCTTGTCTTGCTAATTAGGTCAGGTTTTCAGGGCTGTTCGGGGCAGGGGCCGCCCGCTTTTTGGCGGCGAGCATTCTAGTCTTCGTCAATGAATTTGCGGTTTTCACGGTAGACCGTCACGCCAATGATGACGACCGCCAGGGCCAATAGCCAAGGCATGAAATTTTCGAGGAAATTGGCCGCCACCGCCGCTATCGCCAAATAGATGCCGGTCAGGCAGAAGCGCCAGCCGATGCGGATGCCGTCGAGATACGTGGTCAAGGCCAAGATCAGCAGCACCATCAGGCCGGTGGCCTGTTGATCCATGTGGCCGGCTTCGACAAAGCTGAACAGGCAGACGACAGTGACCAGCGAACCCAGCCAGTGCAAGGACTGAACTTTGAACAATTCCTTCACCTCGTTGCCTTCGCCGTTCGGGTCGTAATGGCGCTTGGCGGTGTGCCAGCCGGCGACCATGGCGGCGAAGCCGAACACGAAGATCATCGTCATCCAGTACATGAACGCGTCTTGCGGCGAAAAGTCGGTGATGGCGATGCCGAGCAGGCTGAAAATCACCATGATGATCAGAATGACTTCTTCGACGGGCGCGGCGGATTTGTTGGGGGCGGGTTTGGCCATGTTTGAGGTTTGCTTAATTTGATGGAAATAGCGGATGGGGCAGGGCAGATTTGCGATTAAACCGCCTAATTTGGCTGTGCGTCAACCCCATGGCCTACGCATGGGCTTTTTCAGTCAGCGCGCTTCTCGCAGCCAGCGGGCGGCGCTTAGCGCGTAGTAGGTCAAGATCGCGTCGGCCCCGGCGCGTTTGCAGGCCAGCAGGGACTCCAGCACGGTTTTTTTCTCGTCCAGCCAGCCATTTTGCGCCGCCGCCTTCAACATCGCGTACTCGCCGCTGACTTGGTAGACAAACGTCGGGACGCCGAAGCGTTGCTTGACGCGGCAGACGATATCCAAATACGGCATGCCCGGTTTCACCATGACGATGTCGGCGCCTTCGGTCAAGTCTATCGCCACCTCGCGCAGGGCTTCGTCGGCGTTGGCCGGGTCCATCTGGTAGCTGAATTTGTCGCCGCGCCCCAAGTTTGCCGCCGATCCCACCGCGTCGCGGAACGGGCCGTAAAAGGCGGAGGCGTATTTGGCGGAATAGGCGAGGATGCGGGTGTTGGCGTAGCCTTCGGCCTCCAAGGCTTGGCGGATGGCGCCGACGCGCCCGTCCATCATGTC
>JBJSYU010000527.1:0-3773 GCA_046089945.1 Candidatus Methylumidiphilus sp. | reverse complement strand
AATTTCTCGATCATCGTCAATAACAGCTTGCGGTCTAGCGGGTCGAAGCCTTGCGCGTCGATATTCAGCATTTCCAGTGCGCGGCGGGCGATTTCCATGTCCACCGAGCCGTCGCCCATGACTTGCGCGAAGTCGCGGACGCGGCGCAGCAGGCGGTTGGCGATGCGCGGGGTGCCACGGCTGCGGCGGGCGATTTCGCGGGCGCCGTCGGCGCTCATGTGCATCGCCAATAAGCGGGCGGAGCGGCTGACGATTTGGCATAACTCCTCCACCGTATAAAACTCCAAGCGGTGGACAATCCCGAAACGGTCGCGCAAGGGCGAGGTTAATAAGCCGGCGCGGGTGGTGGCGCCGACTAAGGTGAACGGCGGCAAATCCAGTTTGATCGAACGCGCCGCCGGGCCTTCGCCTATCATGATGTCGATTTGGTAATCCTCCATCGCCGGATAGAGGATTTCTTCGACCACTGGGCTTAGGCGGTGGATTTCGTCGATGAATAGCACGTCGCCTTTATCGAGGTTGGTGAGTATCGCCGCCAAGTCGCCGGCCTTTTCCATGACCGGCCCGGAAGTCTGGCGGATATTCACGCCCATTTCATTGGCGATAATGTTGGCCAGCGTGGTTTTGCCCAAACCCGGCGGGCCGAAAATTAGCACATGGTCGAGGGGTTCGCTGCGGCCACGGGCGGCTTGGATGAAGATGTGCATCTGCTCGCGCATGGCTTTTTGGCCGATGTAATCTTTCAGCCGCTTCGGGCGGATGGCGCGGTCTACGGCTTCGTCGTCGCCGGCTTCTTGCGGGGCTATGAGGCGTTCGGTGTCCATGGTTTATCGGCAATGTGGCGGGCGGTAAGTGGTGGGTAAGGTGCCGCCTTTGCAATCCCAAACGATCATGCCGCCGCTGTTGGCGCTTTCCGGGGCGATAACCAGGGTTGGGTTGTCGCCGACCAGATGATTATATTGCACAGTGATAATGCCGCCGGGGGCGACAGTGACGCTGTCCACGCCGTCGCCGCGTATTTCAGTCGGCGCGGGCAGGCCGGCTTCGGCGTTGTTTGCGGGGTATTTGCCCATGCTGACGTAATATTCGGCGACGCTGGTTTTTGCCATGCTGGCGAGGCTCATGCCTTCGGTGGCATATTGCCTAGCATAATTGGGTTCGTTAGTGGCTGTGGTGGGGGCTGGCGCATCCAGCACGCTTTCCCGCTGGATAATCTCGACCGTTTGGCGCCGTTGCCAAGTCCCGTATACACCTGCCGCCAACACGGCCACGATCACGGCGGCAAGCAGTATATACGTTTGTGTTTTATTGGGCTGCGCCGCCGGTTTGACTGGTGGGGCAGGCGGCTTCGGCGGCGGCGTCGGGTTGTCGAGAGGGATTTGCTGCCACGCTTGCATAAACGCTTCGACGCCGACCGCCCCGCGCAGCAAGTCGTCCAGCAGTTGGTTGCGCTTGTAGTCGCTGATATTGTATTGCGCAAAAGGCTTTTTCAGCAAAGCCAAGGCTTCGGTCAATATCTCATCGCTTAGGGTTTTTTCCATAGCCAGCGACAGCAGCAGGCTGTGCAGGGCTTCGGCGTGGTCGGTGGTGGTCATAGTGGTGGGCCTCGTTGGCGTCAATCGTTAATCCGCCGCAATGTTTTGCGATTCTGTTGTTGCCAATACCGGTATTCTTAATCTAGGATTTTTCTGAAAACAGCCGTTTCACTCGATCAACTCCCGCTCCGTTCCACCGCCCGCCTCTAGTTCAGCAACCGATTCAAACAGACGCTTGGCATTAGCTGGACTGCGCAGTAAGTAAGCGGTTTCCTCCAAGGCGCTGTAATCTTCCAACGAAATAATGGCTACGGCTTTTTCCGAGTCGTGGGTAATGATGACAAGTTCATGGTCTTCACACACACGATTTAGGGTGTGTTCCAAATTGCTGCGAGCGGTGGCATAAGTGATGGTTTGCATCGTATAGCCTTGTTTGAGTATTATGCAACGCAATATGACTATCGCGTATTGTATCTTATGCGATTCTACGGCTTTTATGATTTAGGCCATAGAGTAATCGCCAGATTAAATAATTCATTACCTCGGCGCTCAATTGCTTTTTCATCCCAAGTATCTTCACTGTGTAAATAGTGATTAATTGGCAGTAGAGAATTTTGTAGAAGTGCGGGCTTTTTCTGTTTCCATGGAGCATTTGACATTTCAGAATTAAGAGGACGGCTGACAAGCGTCAAATTACCCAAAGTTTGTAACAGCTCATTTCGTCTGCGCGTTGCAATCACACGTGGATGGGTTTGTTCAAACGTCAATAATTCTTGCTGAGAAACACCCCTCGAACCATCTGGCAAAGGCCAATGTTCTATCCAGTTTTGTGGAAGAATATGTTCGATTGTTAGAGAAGCATCAACGGATATCACTTCCATTTTATTAGTAAAACATCTCTCGTTTAGCCGTTTGAGAAGATGCACAATCTTTGGTGGACTTAAAGTTCTGTAGATATGACTAGTGAGCCATGCTGTTTTAAATTCACCATCGGAAGGCCATATCACGGATTCGCCTGTCTGCTCAGATAGCTGCTTTACAAAATTTTCATGTGCAAAACCATCACGCTTCATATTTCGCGTCAGAGAAAGGAAAACTCTATTATAGTTCTTTGTAGTCAGGCCAGTAATTGCACGTCTCACTAAATAAGACTCTAAGGTTTTGGAAATTACCACCCATTCAGATTCCTCTATAGTCGCATCAAGCAGCGCTAATAGCATTGGATAAGCTGTGCGAATATCGAATGCATCCAAAAATGTCACTATGCTATGAATGGGGTCTCCTTTTTTAGGCTCTATAATTCGACGAAAGTCGTCTCCTTGCCTAGCTAGAGTTTCCAATTCCTCTTGAACAGATTGAAATGGTTTTGCTTTATCTAGCCAAAATTTATACTCGGCGAATAAATGCTTTACTGGAATGTCAATGGTTTGTCGGCTGGCAAGGAAGTGCTGCATAAATAGATCGCTGCGAGGACGATTTAATCGCCCTTGCTTGACCTCAACACGCCAGAAATGATCGTCAAATCGACGCCAATACTGATTATACAAATTCTCTTGTGACTCTCCGTGTCTTGCCGCCCGAAGAAAAATATAGTTGCGCAATAAATCGGCAGGCAACAATGGCTCACCACGGGCATTCAAAGTCTCGAAAATGACTTGGGCATCATCGTCCTGCTCCAAGTCGATGACAACTACTTGAAAGGCGTTTTTTAAGGCTTGGAAACATTCATCCAATCGTTCTGCAATAGGTATAGTAAATGCAATTGGCTTTTCTGTACGTGTACCTTGAATATATTCATGAATTTGCTCATAGAAGTAAAGATACGCCTCGACCATGCGTGGGCGCGGATCATCTTTGCGGGCATATTTTTGGCGAATCAGTGGATGTTTATTCTCCAAAGCTTCTCGCGACATTGCTAACACAACATCAGCAAATTGAGGTCGATCAAGCTGCGTTGGCCAAACCTTGAATTGTTCGCTTCTTGGATCGGCCATCATCCCTTTGTTAAGGGTAAAAGCTTCACACTCTTTGGCAAGCTCTTCACATTCTAGTTTTCGACAAACATCGCGGAAAGCAGATAGAAAGATTTGTAGTGTAGTTAGTCGTTGCTGACCATCAATAACCTGCCTCTTTTCAACGTGTGTGGTAGGCGCTGATTGACTGACAAAACGGGCCAAAGAGGGCGGAAGGCGGGGCAAACTATGCGTCCGAACCGATTCCAAAGGACGCCTTCGCCAT
>JBJSYU010000526.1:0-4574 GCA_046089945.1 Candidatus Methylumidiphilus sp. | reverse complement strand
AACCCCCATGCGCAGAGGGTGGCTTAGTGGGCTATTTGTTTTCGCTGCGCTTCGTTGCGCCGACCAAAAACTGATCCGCCAGAGCGTGATACTCTAGCCTATGCGCCGCATAATACCCTTATTATCCGTTTTCTTCTGCCTGCTGTTGGCCGTTGCGCCCTGTCCTGCGGATAGCCGCTTAATCGCCAACCTCGCCCTAGGCAAGCCGCAAACAGTGGTGACCTATGGCACCAGCCTGACGGCGGGCGGGGCTTGGGTGGACCAATTAAGCGCAGCCCTGCAAAGCCGCTACCCTGGTTTGGTGACGGTCATCAACAGCGCACAGGCGGGCATGTGGTCAACGTGGGGCGTGGAGAATCTGGACGAACGGGTTTTGCGGAAAAAACCTGACGCGGTGCTGCTGGAATTCGCCATCAACGACGCCCATCTGGCAAATAATGTGTCGTTCGAGCAAGCCCGCCGCAATCTGGAGGCGATAGTTGGGCGCATTCGCGCCGCCAACGCCGACACAGAGGTTATCCTGATGACCATGAATCCGCCGGCCGGGGCCAACCTAGAACGCCGCCCGCGCATCCACGAGTATTACCAAATATACCGGGAAGTGGCGGAGGAACAGGACGCCCTGCTCATCGACCTGTACCCAGTTTGGCTGCGCATCCAGAAAATGGACAAGGATCTGTTCGCCACATACATCCCCGACGGCTTGCATCCGGCGCAAGAAGGCGACCGCGAGGTCATCACGCCGGAGATTCTCCGCGCATTGGGCTTTAAGCGGCCTAGCGATATCCAATAACCCCCGCTACTTTAGACGTCGGCCTTGCCTTGAAGGCGGCTGAACCACACCAAAACATACTCTATTGCGAACCACGGAAGCACCTCTTGGCAATAGTCCATCTTCGCAGGCATGGGTTTTTCGGGCAGGGCGACAGGGTATCATGGCCGTCCGATTAACTTAAATAGCAGGTTTATGCCATGCGCCTTGTCGTCCAAGGAATCACCGCCCCGGAACAGTTGCGCCACATTGCCGCCTTGTGCGGAAACCCACAGCCCGCCGCGCTGTCCGCCCAAGCCTACAGCCTGCGCGCCGACAGCCAGCGCCACGCCGAGATCAGCGCCTATTGTCTGGCGCAGTCTATTGATTGTGCTTGGGTGCCGAATGCGCTGACGCTAGACCATGTCGGTCTGGTGGTGATGGACATGGATTCGACCTTGATCGGCATTGAGACCATTGACGAAATCGCCGACTTGCAAGGGTTGAGGGCGGAAGTCGCGGCGATCACCGAGCAGGCGATGCGCGGCGAAATCGATTACGCGCAAAGCCTGCGCCAGCGCGTGGCTTTGCTGGCCGGCGAGGACGAGTCGGCGTTGTGGCGGGTGTATGACGAGCGCCTGGCGCTGAACCCTGGCGCGGAAACGCTGTTGGCCGAATTGCGCCGGCGCGGCATCAAAACCCTGCTGGTGTCCGGCGGCTTTGACTTTTTCACCTCGCGGCTAAAGGAGCGTTTAGGGCTGGACTACGCCGCCGCCAACACGCTGGAAATCGTAGGCGGCAAGCTGACCGGGCGCGTGTTGGGCGAGATCATCGACGCGCAGGCCAAGGCCGACTGGCTGAACCGGGTGCGCGGCGAACTGGGATTGGCGCTGGGCCAGGTTGTCGCCATCGGCGACGGCGCCAACGATCTGAAAATGCTTGCCGCCGCCGGCTTTGGCATTGCCTACCACGCCAAGCCGATTGTCCGCGCCCAGGCCGATTGCGCACTCAACTTTGCAGGGCTGGACGGGGTGCTGCACCTGTTGGCCGGGCATCCTGCGCCGACAGGCCGGCGCGAGGCGCGGCAGATGGATTGCGCCTGAGGGCGCGCCGCCGCCGCCTTTGCGTTACCATGGATGCCCGCCAGCATCCATGAAAGAAAGGCACTCCCATGCGCCGCCTGCAAATCGACCACCTCACCACCTACGCCTTCGGCGAAGCCGTATCGCTGTTGCCGCATCGCCTGCTGCTGCGCCCCCGCGAAGGCCAGGATGTCCGCATCGAATCCGCCACGCTTGCCATCGCCCCCGCCCACGCGCTGCACTGGCAATGCGACGTCTACGGCAACACGCTGGCGGTGGCGCATTTCGCCGAACCCAGCGCGAAGCTTTCGATTGCCAGCCATGTGCTGCTGTGCCATTACGGCGGCGAGCCGCTGAATTTTTTGGTGGCGGAACATGCCGTCCGCTATCCGTTCCAGTACGAGCCTGCCGAACGCATCGACTTGGCGCCGTATTTGGCGCCGGTGTTCCCGCAAGACCAGCCGCAGATTGGCGCGTGGCTGCAACAGTTTTGGCAGGCCGGCCAGATCGTCGAGACCTACCTGCTGCTGGACTGGATCAACAAGGGGATTGCCTACGGTTTCCGCTATTGGGGGCGCGAGCAGCCGGGTGTGCAGACGCCTGCGGAAACCTTGGATAAACGCAGCGGCTCCTGCCGCGACACCGCCACCCTGTTCATCGAAGCCTGCCGCTGCCTGGGGCTGGCGGCGCGGTTTGTCAGCGGCTATCTGTATTCGCCCTGGGACACGCCGGGGCCGGGGGCGACGCATGCTTGGTCAGAGGTGTATCTGCCGGGGGCGGGCTGGAAAGGCTTCGACGCCACCTCCGGCCTGCTGACCGGCCCCGACCATATCGCGGTGGCGGTCAACCGCCATCCCGAAGCGGTGTCGCCGGTCGCCGGGTCGTTTCTGGCCAGCCGCGCATTGTCGCCAGCCATGCAGGTGACGGTGCAGGTCAAGGAAATCCCTTGAGAGAAGCCCTGATTAAGTTCGCTCGCCCTGCGGGGAGAGGGCGCTATAACTTCTTCAGAGCTTCCATATGAAGCGCGGGGTTTCAGTGCCAAGCGCGGAACCTTCGCCGATTTGGTAAGATCAACGGCGTGACACCCACCGCAAAGCGACATCGCCATGACTGACAACGAACTGAAAGAACTGGTCGCCAGCTTGGCGATTCAACAAAAAGAGCTGACCGCCAGCATGGCCGTCCATCAAAAAGAACTGGCCGCAGACCTCGCCGCCCATCGCCAAGAGACCGAACGGATGGCGCAGGAAACCCAGCGCATGCAGCAGGAGACCCAGCGTATGCAGCAGGAAACCCAACGCCTGCACCAGGAAACCGAAAAGCAAATGCGTGAAACCGAACGCGAATTGCAAGAAAGCGCCAAGCAAATCAAGGAACTGGGCAAGCAAATCGGGGGCTTGGGGGAAAAGTTCGGCAGCTTCACCGAAGGGCTGGCCTTGCCGTCGATGCAGAAAATCCTGCGCGAAACCTTCGGCATGGAAGTGGTCAGCCCCAGCGTCCGGGTGCGCAAACAAGGCGAATATATGGAAATCGATGTGCTGTCCTACGCCAACAGCGCCGTCAACGCGGCGTATGTCGTGGAGGTGAAAAGCCATGCGCGGGAGGAGTCCATCGAGCAATTGCGCACCATCCTGCGGCGCTTCCGCCAGTTTTTCCCCGAACACGCCGACAAGACGGTTTATGGCATCCTGGCGGCGGTGGAGATTTCCCCCAGCCTGCGCGACAAGGCGCTCAAGGCCGGGCTTTATGTGGCGCGCATCCACGAAAGCGTCTTTGAACTGGACGTGCCGGCCGGTTTCCAAGCCCAGGCGTATTGAACCCATGATCCCCTACCGTGACTCCATCCCCTGCCGCTACACCCCTTGGGTGACCTGGTCGCTGATCGCGCTGAATTTCGGCGTGTTTGTGCTGGGCTGGCTGCTGCCGGACAAGACGCTGCATGACCTGCTGTATTTGTATGGCCTGGTGCCGGCCCGCTACGCTTCGCCAGAATGGGCGGCTTGGGCCGGCTTGCCGGGCGACGACTACGCGCCGTTCATCACCCATATGTTCCTGCACGGCGGCTGGCTGCACGTGGTGTTGAACATGTGGATGCTGTGGATTTTTGGCGACAATGTCGAAGACCGCATGGGGGCGCTGCGCTTCATCTGCTTTTTCCTGTTCTGCGGGCTGGTGGCCGGCGGCTTGCAGATTTTCGCCAACCCGCAGGCCACCGCGCCGATGGTCGGCGCGTCCGGCGCCTTGGCCGGGGTCTTGGGCGCGTACTTTTTCATGTACCCCTATGCCCGCGTGGTGATTTGGGTGTTCTTCCTGCCCTTGTTTTTTGAGGTTCCCGCCATCGGCTTCCTCGGCATCTGGGTCATCATCCAACTGTATCAGGCGACCGGAGCGAACGCCGCCGCCGATGTGGCCTGGTGGGGGCATTTGGGCGGCTTCATCGCCGGCGTGTTGACGCACAGGCTGTTCCTGTCGCCTGCGCGCGGCGCCCCGCCCGGCTTCGACGCCTCGCAAATCAAGCTGCCATGAGCTATCTGCCCCACCCCGCCGGGCACTTCGCCCACGCCCGCGAACTGGGCGCGATGCACGTCCACAACGGGCAGCCGCCCTTTCCAGACTTGGAACGGCCTTAAGCCTTGCCGCAATTTACGCGAATTCAGTTTGACGAGGCATGTAGCCGATGAACCCCACAGCCATTTTCCATTGTGACCCCGACATAAGTTCCTGTGCAAATTAAATATTAC
>JBJSYU010000525.1:0-5266 GCA_046089945.1 Candidatus Methylumidiphilus sp. | reverse complement strand
AGGGGGAGGGAGCAAAGACTTAATCAGAGTTTCCTTAAGAAACCAGAGGAGTATCCGCGTTGAACGAAATCGAAGCCCCGCCCATCGCCGACTGCTCGGCCTGCCCATTTTGTGAAACCCTATTGCCCGCCGCCCGCTGCCAACCCGGCGACATTTGTGTGCGGGCGGAAAGCGGCCGCCAGATTGACCGCTTTTTAAAGCGCAACCCGGAATTGGCCCCGGAGTATCTGCGCGACGGATTCTGGGAGCGCCGCGCCATCGCCGTGCGCTATGTGCCGCTGGAATTGATTGTGGATTTGATCGACGACCCGGATGAAGTGGTGCGCCGCGCCGTCGCCTACCGCCTGCCGGTCGAACACCTGCAACGCCTGCGCAACGACCCCGACCGCGAAGTCCGCATCACCGTCGCCGACCGCCTGCCACTGGAAGAATTGGAGGCGATGGTCAAAGACGAGGATTATCTAGTTCGCGCCTATGTCGCCAAACGCCTGCCGGAAGGCCGCTTGTTCCGCATGATCTGCGACCTCGACGAGCATGTGCGCAAACATGTCGCGGCGCGTTTGCCGGCGCCTAGCCTAGGTTTGATGGCCCATGACCCCGACTTGCAAGTCCGCCGCATCGTCGCCGAGCGCATGAACCCCGAATCGCTGGTGGTCATGCTCAGCGACCCGGAATGGCTGATCCGCTATATCGTCGCCGAACGCGCCCCACTGCCGGTGGCGCAGAAACTAGCCGAAGACCCCGTCGCCGATGTGCGCGAGATGGCCTTGCAGCGGTTGGAGCAAGGCATTTAGGTTTTAAGGAATCCCATGGATTCATGCAACAACGCGGCCCATGCCGCGTTTTTTTATGGGCTAATGTTGCGGTTGACTTGGTGCGTGGCGGCGTGTATGGTTTTCAGCGCACTGCCGCTGCGAGCCTTGCTTTGGGGATTGCGCACGGTTGAAGCATAACCCTTTTCGTCAAGTCATAAATGCCCAACAGGGCATAGTTTTCATATGAGGAGAAACCACATGCATGCAGTAAAATTTTCTGGTTTAGCTTGTTTCGTGTCATTGATTTTTTGGAATTTGTCTTCCGCCGCGGAGCCAATACCGAAACCAGAAGCCAGCGCAAATACCCAAACGCTAGAACAGCTTTTTGAGAAAAGACAGCCACTCCAAACGCAAGAAGTTAATGGTGTCTTATACGAGTTCTTTGGCTGCACAAAAAAGAAACCTCAACCCGCAACCCAAGAGCCTGACATGATGACCGTGCGATGCCAGTTGAGAGTCAGCAATAAAACACAGGAAAAGGTTTTGCACAATTTCACGCCCGGAGATACTTGGCAGGCCGATACGAACCGGGGCGGTGGGACAAAAACCAGCACGAAAGCTGTTTTTAACGACAAAGACTATGACAAAGCCCCGCCGATTGGAAGTTGGACGACATATACGATGGTATTTGACGTACTTAAGGAAAAGCCGCTTCTTCTGTCGTATGATTTTGTGGTGTCGAACAAAGTTGCCGAATTTGTCCAATTGACTATGAACGGTGGAATCCTATTCAAGGATATAAAAATTAGCGAGGAAAAATAGGGCATCTGCGCTAGTCTTTAGTTTAATCGATTGGGCACATTTATTGTGCCCAATATCTCAAGTTAGCCCTATATAATTCTCAGAAAAACGCAAGTAAATATGCCGCCTGCTTAAACTATAACAATCCTAAAACCCTCACAGAAAAATGTATTAGAGCCAACTATGAACTCTATCGAACGCATCACTATCAATCCAGACATATGCCATGGAAAACCCTGCATCAGGGGAATGCGTTGGCCGGTGGTGGTCATCCTTGATTTGTTGGCGAGCGGGATGAGCGAGCAGGATATTTTGGCCGATCACCTAGAGCTTGAACAGGAAGACATCCGGGCGGCGCTAGACTATGTGTCTCGTCCCGGTAGCTAATCCACCGGAATTTGGCATTTATAAAGCTTGCCTGTGCAAGTTATCTTTGACTCCAATCGATTAGGACCCCACCATGCAAACAATAAAACTGTTTCTAGCCTCATCCTCCGAATTGCAGGCCGACCGGCAGGCATTTGAAATTTTCATCAACCGCAAAAATAAAGCTTGGGTGGCTCAAGGGGTATTCATCGAACTGGTGATCTGGGAGGATTTTCTGGATGCGGTTTCGCAAACCCGCTTGCAAGATGAATACAATAAAGCCGTCCGGGAATCCGATCTATTCGTGATGCTGTTCTTCACCAAAGTCGGTAAATATACCGAAGAAGAATTTACAACCGCTTTCCAGCAATTCAAAGCCACTAACAAGCCGTTTATCTTCACTTATTTCAAAGACGCCCCGACGAATATCGCCGACATTGATCTGGACGATTTGGCGAGCCTTAGGGCTTTCCAGAAAAAGCTGAAAGACTTGGGCCATTACCAGACGGTTTACAAAAACAGCGAAGATTTGCTACTCCAATTCGGCGGGCAATTGGACAAGCTGGCGGCGTCTGGCTTCATTCAATTCCCGCCGGATCAACCGTCAGCGACATACCAAGCCACGCTGAACGGCAACGGCGCGATAGCGCAAGGGCCGAACGCGCAGGCCGTCGGCGCCGGCGGCGTGTCAGTCAGCGGCAATAACAGCGGCAATATCAACACCGGAACTCGGATCGACACCGGCGGCGGGGCTTATTGTGGGCGGCAATCTGGCCGTGGGCGGGGATTTTGTCGGGCGGGATAAAAAATAGCATGGAACCCCAGCCCTTCGACCCAAACGACATTGCCGCGCTGAAACGGCGGATTGCCGAATTGGAAGCTGCCGAGCAAGCCCGCTTGAGCGGCCCCGGTGCCATCGCGCAAGGCCCGGACGCGCAGGCGGTCGGTGCGGCGGGCGTGGGCGTCGGCCACGACATGACCGGCGACATTAACACCGGCTTGCAATTCACCGCCGCCGCAGGGGCGCAAATCGTCTACGCCGAAACGGGCGCTACGGTTGTGATCGGCGACGCCGAGGTGGCGATGACGGCGGTGGAACGGGACAGCGCCTTGGGCCGCTATCTGCAACACCTAATCAGCCAGAACCGCTATTTGCAACTGCAAGGCATCCGCTCCGGCGGCAAGCTGGTCAATATCGAACTCGACCGCATCTACGTCACGCTCCGCGCCAGCCGGCTGCGCACCCAGCGCACCGAGTTGGATTGGCTGGCGCAGGAAATGGCGCTGGCCCCCGGCGAACGCCATCGCGGCATAGACCCGCCATCGGGCGACACCATGCAAGTCACCGTCAACGATGCGATGGCCGACCATGCCCGGCTGGTGGTGTTGGGCGACCCCGGCAGCGGCAAGACCACCTTGCTGCGTTACCTGACGCTGCTTTACGCCCGCGACTTGGCCGAGGGCAGCCGGCTCGTCGCCGACAAGCTCGGCCTCGCCGAAAGCGGCCACCTGCCGATCTTCCTGCCCTTGCGCCAACTCGGCCGTTATCTGGGGAACGACGGCGGCGTCGAGGGCCATGCGGTTCTGTTGCAGTTCCTGGCGGACATGCTCAACAACGAGCGCATCAAAGTCCCCGCCGACTTCTTCGACGACTACCTGAACACCGGCCGCGCCGCCGTGCTGCTGGACGGGCTGGACGAGGTGGCCGACCCGAAGCTGCGCCGCCGCGTGGCGCGGCTGGTCGATGCCTTCACCCGCGCCTATCCCGCCTGCCGCACCGTCGTCACCAGCCGCATTGTCGGCTACAGCGAAGCCTCGCAACTGGCCGAGGGCTATGCGACGACGACGGTGCGCGATTTCAGCCTGGACGATGTCGGCGTGTTCCTGAGCCAATGGCACCGGCTCGTCGCCATCGGCCAGATGGGGCCGGGTGCGACGGCGGAACACCACGCCGCAAGGCAAACCCGCCAACTGCTGGACGCCATCGAGCAAAAAGACCGCGTCCGCGAACTCGCCATCAACCCGCTGCTGCTGACCGTGATCGCCCTCGTCCACCGCGACCGCGTCAAACTGCCCGACCGCCGCGCCGAGTTGTACCAGGAAGCCGTGGACGTGCTGCTCGGCAAATGGGACGAGGCGCGCGGCGTGCAGGAATCGCCGATCCTCGCCGACAAGCTGTTCGACCTCAGCGACCGGCGGCTGGTGTTGCAACAGCTTGCGCTGGCCATGCACGAACAAAAGATCAAAGAAATCGACGCCGAGCCATTGCGCCAGATTTTGGCCCGGCAACTCGCCGACGCGGTGGACGACCCGCGTGAACTGGACGCGGCGGTTGCCCGCTTTCTAAACGTGATCCAAGAACGCACTGGCTTGCTCATCGCCCGTGGCGAAGGCAGTTACGCCTTCTCGCATCTGACTTTCCAAGAATATCTGGCCGCGCTGGCCATCGCCGGGCGCGACGATTATGTGGAATACACGCTGAAACGCACCGGCAAAGAATGGTGGCGCGAAGTCGTGTTGCTGGAAGCCGGCTATCTCAGCACGCAAAGCAAGGAGAAGACCACGCGGCTGATCAAAGCCATCGCCGACGCCAAAACCGAACCGGAACCCTACCACAACCTCGTCCTCGCCGCCGAATGCGTCCGCGACGCCGGGGCCAATCGCATCGTCGGCAATTTGGAGGCGGATTTGCGCAGGCGCTTGCAAAAAGAGTTGGAAAGGCCGGTGGCGCGAGGCGTGTTCGGCGTCGCGCAGACCTTGTTCACCCGTGGCATGACCGCCGAAGCCGCCGCTAAGCAGCGCATCGCCGCCGCCGAGGCGCTGGGCAAGATCGGCGGCAATCAATTCTGGACATTGCCGCAGGGCGAACCGGACTGGGTGCTGATTCCGGCCGGTGAATTCACGATGGGAGAAGGGGATAAAGCGCATCGCGTGCATCTGCCGGATTTCGCCATCGCACGGGTGCCGGTCACCAATGCGCAATACGGCTTGTTTGTGCAAGCCACCGGGCATGAAGCACCTTCGCATTGGCACGGCAAAAAGGTGCCTAAGGGCCGGGAAACCCATCCGGTAGTTAGGGTAAGTTGGCATGACGCGCGGGCCTATTGCCGCTGGTTGAGCGCGGAGACCGGCAAGGCCATCGGCTTGCCCAGCGAGGCCGAATGGGAAAAAGCCGCCCGTGGCGCGGACGATGCCCGCCGCTATCCTTGGGGCGACGACTTTGATGCCAAGCGTTGCAATGTGGACGAATCGGGTTTTGACGGCACAACGCCGGTTGGCATTTTCGTCAATGGCGCCAGCCTCTTTGGCTGCCTGGACATGGCGGGCAATGTCTGGGAATGGTG
>JBJSYU010000524.1:0-3731 GCA_046089945.1 Candidatus Methylumidiphilus sp. | reverse complement strand
TCTTCGCCTTCGGTCAGGCGGCCGGCGCCGTCGTTGCGGTTGTTGGTTTTCAGCGCGTCGATGAGTTGCTGCATGCTGACGCCGCGCGAGGACAGCCGGCCGTTGTCGGGGATGACTTCGTAACTCCGCGCCATGCCGCCTAGCGTGTTGACATCGGCGACGCCCTGCACCGTGCGCAGCGCTGGGCGGATCGTCCAGTCCAGCAGGTTGCGCCGCTCCATCAAACTCATGTCGCCGCCTTCGACGGTGAACATGAACATCTCGCCCAAGGGCGTGGTCATCGGCGCGATGCCGCCTTCCACGCCTTCGGGCAGGCTGCCCCAGACGCCGTTGATGCGCTCGGCGATTTGCTGCCTGGCCCAGTAAATGTCGGTGCCTTCCTCGAAATCCACGGTGATGTCGGACACCGCGTATTTCGCCATCGAGCGCAGCATGGTTTGTTTGGGGATGCCGAGCAGTTCCACTTCTATCGGCGCGGTGATGCGGGCCTCGACTTCTTCCGGCGTCATGCCGGGGGCTTTGACGATGATCTTGACTTGCGTCGGCGACACATTGGGGAAGGCGTCAATCGGAATGGTGGTCGCCGCCTGCCAGCCGCCGCCGACCAGCAGCAGCACCAGCAGCACGACCAACAGCCGCTGGGTCAGCGCGAATTGGATCAAGCCGGCCATCACTCGTCGCCCCCCAGCCCCGTCCAACTGGCTTTCAGCGCGGCGACGCCTTGCGTGACGACTGGCTCGCCGTCTTGCAAGCCTTCATGGATGACGACATGGCGGGCCTCGGTGCTGGCGACGGCCACCGGCCGGGCCGCGAAACCCTCGGCCACGCGCACAAACACATACGTCTTGCCGTCTTGGTTGACCAAGGCCGACAGCGGCAGGCGGAACAGCCGGTCGGTGCTGGCGTGGCTGATTTGCACATTGACGTTTTGGCCGGGGCGGATGTCGGTCGGCCGGCCCTCAATGACGCCGCGCACCAAGGCGCTTTGGCTGCCGGGGCTGACGCTTTGGCCGATGTGGGCGATGCGGGCGGCATAAGGCGTGTTTTCGATGCGGACTTTATCGCCCAAGCGCAGTTCGTTGATGCGCTCCTGCGGCATGTCGATCTCCAGCCACAATTCGTCGAGCTTGCCGACGCGGAACAGCGGGGCCAACAAGTCCACGCGCTGGCCGGCCGTCACCATGCGCTCTAACACCACGCCGTCGATGGGCGCGGTGACATTGATCTGGCTGTTGAGCATGCGGGTTTGCTTGACGGCTTGGATGTCGGCCTCCGACAGGCCGGCGGCGGCAAGCATTTGCTCGGCCTCTTTTAAGCCCATGGCGTCGCGCTCGTAGTCGCTTTGCGTCTCCTGCATGCGCATCTGCGCGATGATGCCTTCGTGCAACAAAGTCGTGTCGCGGTTCAGCTTGGCCTTGGCGAGGTTGACGCGGGTGATGGCGTCGAGCAAATCGCGCTCTAAAGCCAGCAGGTTGGGGCTTTGCATCTGCGCCAGCCGTTGGCCTTGGCGGATTTTCATGCCTATCGCCACTTCGACTTTGCTGACCAGCCCGGCCTGCGCGGCGCTGACCACATATTCGTTTTGCGGCGGCAGGCTGATGCGGGCCGGGGCGCGCGCCAGCGGCACACTGCTGATGGCCTCCGGCTGCTGGGTGCGGATGCCGATGTGCTGTTCTTGTTCGGCGTTGATTTTGACTAGCGGCTCTAGGGCCAGCGCGGGGTTTAGGCCGGCGAGGAATAGCAGCGCCGCCAGGGCGATGCGCTTGCCATCGTTCCTACGCTCTGCGTGGGAACGATAAATGAAGGGATAAAAGATACTCATGGCAACTCCCCAACCACTTGGTTATAAAACGCCGTGTCGCGCTGGACCATAATCGCCCGCTCCATGGCGTCGCGGATTGCGGCTTGGGCGCTGGCCTGGATTTTCAGGAAATCGAGCAACTGAATTTCGCCGGCTTCAAACGCCAGCCGGCTCATGCGTAGGTGGGTTTCGGCGATGTCCTTGCGTTGGTTGGCGATGTCCAAGGTCGCCTTGCCGACTTCCAAGTTATGCTCGGCCTCGTGCAGGGCGCGTTCCAGCCGACGCATCAGGCTGGCGCGGTCGGATACCTTCTGGTTCAGCGCGATGTTGGCCTGCGACACATACGGCCCGTTCCAGTCCTCGCCGCCGATAGGCACTTGCAGCACGAGGTTGGTCTCGTTGTTGAACGCCTCGTTGTTAAAGGCGCGTTCGTGCTGGGTGCCGATCAGCACGGAAGGCTGGTTGCCTTGCTTGGACAGGCGGGTGAATTCCACTTCCGCCTGGGCGCGTTCGACCAGCGCGTTGGCGGCGGCGATGGCCGGATGGCGCTCGTGGATGTCGGCGGTCTTGCTGAGTTTTTCCTCGAACTGCTGCGGCGCATGGTTCAGCCGGGTCAGGTTTTTATAGGCATGGCGGGCATGCATGACCTCGGCTTCGGCCTGCACCAGCAGGCTTTTTCTGTCCAGCACATCGCTTTGCGCCAGCAACTCGTCGGAGCGGGCCAAATCGCCCAGTTCCACGCGGCGGCGGACGGTCGCCAGCAATTGCTTGGACACGTCGTACACCTGCTGCGCCAGCCCCCGGCGGTTTTCGGTCAACACCAAATTCCACAGCGCCTCGCGCACCAGTCCGGCGACTTCGTGCTTGACGGCGGCGGCAAAAAACGCCGCGCCTTTTTCTGCTTCCTCAGCGACGCGGAAGCTGGCGGCGCGTTGGTTCCACATCCAAAACGGGATCTGGTAGCCGGATTGTATTTGCACCACGCCGCGGTCGCTCATGATGCGGTCGTCGATGTATTGCAGGTACAGCATCGGATAGCCGGCGACTAGGCTTTCGCTGCGCCGGGTCAAGGCTTGCGCCTCCTCCTGCAAGGCACCGATGACCGCGCCTTGCGGGTATTGCTCAAACGTGGCGTCGATGACTTGTTTTAGGCTGAGCGTCGCGTCGAAGGGCAGGGGGTCGAGATGGCCGACGATCAACTCTTCGTCCGCCGCATGGCCGACGCCTAGCCACAGCCATAGGCAGGCGATACACAGCCCGGTGTGCTTCAAACTCATATAAGGGAAACTCCAAATCCGTTGCGGGATGCCGCCGAATGCGGCGCACCCGCTAAGTGAACAGCATTTGTTCAGTGCAAGGCGTCGGCGGCAGCGGACGGTGGAGCGCGGGGGGCGGGTTTAAGCCAACTGCCGGGCTTGGGCGCGGGGTCGGGGGGTGGGGGAAAATGCGGGTTGGATGCCGCCGGGCCGTTTGCCGCGCCTAAAACAGCGGCGACAGCCAACGCCAAATCCGGCGGCGGCGGGGTGGCGTCTTCTGGGGTTTTGACGCCGGGGGCAAGGCTGACGATGACATCCAGACCTACATCCCCGCCCAGCGTGGCCGACTGCCCGGACGGCTGGGCCAGAAATTCCAGCCCCGGCAGATGCACCGCCCCGGAAAACTGCCCGCCGCCCGTGTGCGCATGCACCAAGGGCGCGATCAACTGCATCAGCGCCAAAAGGCCGAGCAGGGCGATGCGGGAGGCTTGCAGCATGGAAGGGGGCGTTCCGAAGGGCGGGAAAGCCCGTAGTATAACCTGAGTTCGGGATAAGCGATCAGGCTTTGACCAAGGCTCCGGTGCGGATCAGGTTGAGGCTGGGCTTGTCGTCGGAGATGCAATAGGCGACGATGCCGGCCATGAGGTTGACGAGGAAGTTGGCGACGGAGCGGT
>JBJSYU010000523.1:0-6867 GCA_046089945.1 Candidatus Methylumidiphilus sp. | reverse complement strand
GGCGACGCTGCTCGGCGGCGAAGTCGGCGTGGACAGCGCGGCCGGCGTCGGCAGCACCTTCTGGCTGGCGCTGCGGCTGGGCCGGGCGGCGGCGGATCAGCCCTCCGCCCCGGCCGCTGCGGACACGCCTACGCCGACGCGCATCCTGGCCCACCTCGGCAACGGTGCCCGCCTGCTGCTGGCGGAAGACGACCCAGTCAACCGCGAAGTGGCGCGCGGCCTGCTCAACGATATGGGCTTGGCGGTCGATGTCGTGGACAACGGCGAGCAGGCCGTGGCGCGCGTCAAGAACGGGAATTACGCTCTGGTGTTGATGGATGTGCAGATGCCGGTCATGGACGGCTTGCAGGCCACCCAGGCGATTCGCCGTCTGCCGGGCAAGGGCGGGGTGCCGATCTTGGCGATGACCGCCAACGCCTTCGAGGAAGACAAGCGGCGCTGCCTGACGGCGGGGATGGACGGCCACATCAGCAAGCCGGTGGCCCCGGACGCGCTGCGCGCCGCCTTGCTGCGCTGGTTGCCGCAGGCCAATCAGGCCAATCCCGCCGCGCCGGCGGCCAGCCGGGCGGAGGAGGCCAGTCTGGACGAACTCCGCCAGGCGCTGGACGCCATCGTCGGCCTGGATGTCGAGGCCGGGCTGGCCTCTGTGCGCGGCAAACTGTCGAGCTACCTGCGCCTGCTGGACATGTTCCAGCACCACCACGCCGATGACGCGGCGGTGCTACGCGCCCATCTGGCCGCTGGCGAACGGGCGGATGCGCGGCGCGTCGCCCACACCCTCAAAGGCTTGGCGGCGACCTTGGGCTGCGTCGCGCTGCGCCGCCATGCTGAGGCGCTGGAACACGCCCTGCGCCAAGAAACGCCCGGCGCCGAACCTGCCGCCTTGGCCGTCTTGATTGACGCGGTCGAAATGGAATTGGCCGGGTTGCTGGCCGCGTTGCGCCGCATCGGCGAAATGCCGGCGGCGCAGCCGGGGGCGATGGACACAACGCAGGCGCTGGCGCGGCTGGAAGCGCTGCTGGCCCAGTCCGACACCCGCGCCAACGCCATCTGGCACGAGTCCGCCGCGCCGCTGCAAGCTGTGCTGGGGCCGGCCGCCCGGCCGCTGGGGGCGGCCATCGACAACTATGATTATGAATTGGCGTTGCACCTGCTAAAGTGTGCCATCGAGGGCTAGGCTTGGAGGCGGCTGATTGGCCCGCCCCTGCGTTCCCGCAAGAAAGCGTTGATTAGCCGAGGCGGGTTTGCTGATCGACGTAGCGCCGGCATCGTAGCGCCGGCATCCCTGCCGGCGTTTATATCAAGTCTTTGCCCCCCTCGCAGCACAGGCATCCGTAAAACAACAAAAAAACTGCCCCGCCATCATTTTCATGACCGCCAGCCAAACCCCGCCCGCCCCGGCCCGCCCACTGCGCAAATACGCCCTGATCCTGGCTTACTGGAGCCTGCTAGTGACTGTGTCGTTGGCCTGGAACCTGCGCCAAGAAGCCCGCAACACCTTTGCCGCCGCCCGCGCCGCCGCCCGCGCCAGCGCCAGCGCCAACAAAGACCTCAGCTTCCGCCGCTGGGCCGCGTCCCACGGCGGCGTCTATGTCGAAACGACGCCGCATACCCCACCCAATCCCTATCTGAGCCTGCCTGAGCGCGAGGTGGTGACCACTGGCGGCAAAACACTCACCTTGCTGAACCCCGCCTACATGCTGCGCGAAATGCAGGCCGACTTCGGCGACGATTACGGCACACGCAGCCGCATTGCCAGCCTGCACCCGCTGAACCCCAGCAACGCCGCCGACGCCTGGGAGGCGCAGGCGCTCAATCGCATCGGGCAGGGCAGCGGCGAAGAGCTTGCGGTGACGCCCATCGACGGCCAGCCCTACCTGCGCCTGCTGCGGCCGTTCACCGCCGACGCCGCTTGTCTGAAATGCCACGCGCAGCAAGGCTACCATGTCGGCGATATCCTAGGCGGCGTTGGTGCGGCCGTCCCGATGGCGTCTTACTCGGCCCATGAACGCCAGCGCGGCGCCGAACTGGCCTGGTCGCATGGCGGCGTCTGGCTGCTCGGCGCGCTTGGCTTAGTCTACGCCAGCCGCCGCGAGCGCCACTTGCAAGCCGCCCAGCAACAAACGGCCCGCGCCCTCGCCGACAGCGAGCGGCGCTTCCGGCAACTGGCCGAAAACTCCACCGACTGGATATGGATGAGCGGCCGCGACGGGCGGCACACCTACAGCAACCGCGGCTTCATTGACATGCTCGGCTACGATTTTGACGAATTCATGGACGCCGAACCGCAAAGCTTCGTCCACCCGGACGACCTGCCGCTGTTCGCCTCGACCGTCGAACACGCCGAGGCGCAACGCGCCGGCTGGCAAAACATCATCTTCCGCTGGCGGTGTAAAACGGGCGGCTACCGCAGCCTGGAGTCCAGCGCCACGCCGATCTTCGGCGAGGATGGCGAACTGCTCGGCTTCCAAGGCATCGACCGCGACGTCACCGCCCGCCTGCAGGCCGAAGCCGCGCTGTCCGCCTCCCGGCAACTGCTGGAGACCATCATCGACGCCGCGCCCATCCGCGTGTTCTGGAAAGACCGCGACCTGCGCTATCTCGGCTGCAACCCGCTGTTCGCCCGCGACGCCGGCGTTGCCCACCCCCGCGACCTCATCGGCAAGGACGACTTCCAACTCGGCTGGCGCGAACAGGCCGAAATTTACCGCGCCGACGACCGCCGCGTGATGGACAGCGGCACGCCTAGGCTGGCCTACGACGAGCCGCAGACCACGCCCGACGGCCAGCGCATCTGGCTGCGCACCTCGAAAGTGCCGCTGCGCGACGAGTCCGGCGCCATCATCGGCGTGCTGGGCCTGTACGAGGATGTCACCGAACACAAGCAAAACGAAGAGACGCTGCGCGAAACCACCTTCTTCCTCAAGGAAAGCCAGCAGATTGGCCGTCTCGGCGGCTGGCGGGCCGACCCGGCCAACAATGTGGTGATGTGGACGGAAGGCGTCTACGCGCTGGTCGAAATGCCCTTGGACTATCGGCCTGATTTAGAAACGGGGCTGGACTTCTACCCGCCCGGTTCGCGCGAGCGCGTCGTCGCCTGCCTGACCCGCACGCTGGCAAGCGGCGAGCCGTTCACGCTGCAAACCGAACTGCGTTCCAGCAGCGGCAAGGATTTGTGGGTTGAATTGCGCGGCTTCCCGCATTACCTAAACGGGCGCATCGACTACGTGATGGGCACTTTGCAAGACATCACCGAACGCCGCGACATCGAGCAGGCGATGCGCGACGAAAGCGATCTGCGTAAACAAATGATGGAGTCGCTGCCCGGCGTGTTCTACATGTTTGGCGAAACCGGCGGCTTTCTCGCCTGGAACAACAATTTTGAGACGATCACCCAGCGCAGTGGCGCGGAACTGTCCCAGACCCGGCCGCAAGAACTGTTCGGCGAAGACGAGCAGGCGCTTGTCGCCGAGCGCATCCAGGGCGTTTTCACCAACGGGCAGGGCAATGTCGAAGCCAGCATCGTGGCCAAGGACGGCACAAAGACCTGCCTGTACCTGACCGGCCTGCGCATCATCCTGGCCGGCCTGCCGGTGCTGATCGGCACCGGCATCGACATCTCCGCCCGCAGGCAGGCCGAGGCCGCATTGCGCCGCAGCGAGGAAAACCTGAACCGCGCCCAGGCCGTGGGCGAAGTCGGCAGTTGGCTATTGGACATCCCCGCCGGGCGGCTGGAATGGTCGGCGCAGACTCACCGCTTGTTCGGCGTGCCGCAACAACACTATGTCAGCGTTGACACCTTCTTCATCTGCATCCATCCCGACGACCGCCTCATGGTGCGGCAGGCCTGGGACGCCGCGCTGGCCGGTGCGCCTTACGACATCGAACACCGCATCCGCGTCGGCGGGCAAACCCGCTGGGTGCGCGAGCGCGCCCAAATTGAATGTAAAGCCGGGCGCGATAATTAAAGGTAAATATGCGCGATAATTGGCCGTCAAAGTTCCAAAACGACCATCCCATTTGCGCCTGCTGAAACCGCAGTAGGCGTTGCTGACGCGCCACCGCCTGGAAATGCACCAGACATCGCATCGATGCTGATGTTGCCACCAGCACCGCCATAAGGGCCAGCAGCAGAGCCGCCAGGAGCAAACGTCACAGTACTTGCACCGTCGCCACCGGCCTGGCCGACTAAATTCAAATCTCCGCCAGTGGCAATGCCACCCATGCCACATCCACCGCCAGATGAATCGATAATAACCGCTCCAAGACCACCGCCGCCAACTACTTCATGCGCTCCTGTTGACACACTTGAATCGCCTCCATTGCCAGCATGGCCGCTTGATGCAATCAAGCCAACGCCGCCTGCGCCAACCGCAATTGTCAGTTCGTCGCCGGGCGTCACCTGAATGACTTTTTCAGCGTAGGCACCGCCGCCCCCGCCTTCGCCGTGTGATGCGCTAGTCGCTTTAGCGCTGCCCCCGCCCGCTCCAATCACCCGCACACGAACCCAATGACGGCCAGTAGGCACAGTGTAGGTGAACGTGCCAGGCGTCTGATACGCTAGCAAAATAGGCGTGTTTTTAGCGATCAGGAGGGCAATGGCATCGCGGACTTGCGTCAGCGTAGTATCGCTGGGCGTAATGTTAGCAGCGACAACTACGGCCCGCAGTTCCTCGCCAATCTGGTGTCGCCAGTATGGCCCGGCAATACTGGCATCCTGCCCTATCGATGGATTGCCAGCACTAGGATAACCAATAGATGGCGATGTAGGCGGAGTTGGCGGGGTGGCCGATGCATTCGCGTAAAATTTGCGATTATCCACAGAAACCTCTTAGCTATTCGGGATATGAAAACAAAACGATAATCTCGGCTTTGGCGCGGCTGCGAATTACGCATTCAAGTAGACGATTACCCCACAGCGCTTCTGCGTCGGCATCGGTACTCATTTCAGATGCCATGCGCACTGAGTCGGCGGCAGCGGGCATATTCACGCGCATCACGAAGCGCCAACGGTAGTCTCGATCCGGCTGCATGTCGTCATCAAGATCGGTCGCAAGGTCAAAAACAGTGATGGTGACAACAGCCCCCAACCGAGCGGCCAGCGCGATGAAATCTTCCGCACGTTGCCCGCCGACATCCGTCAATTTCGAGACAACCGCCGCCTGGCGCTGCTCGAAGCTTTGCGGCTCCAGCGCCATGCATGTGGACGGCAGGCCAAGCCAGCTTTCCCAGTCGGTCAATAATTCGATGGTCTTGGCCGGCGAGGCTTCATCGAGCAGCCGGACAGCGCGGGCTTCGAGGCGGGCAAATTCTTCGGCGATGGCTGACAACAGCCGCGACAGATTCGAGTCGTCGGTACGTGGCCAGGCCGGGCCGGTCGGCAGCAGCGATTGCAGCGCCCGGAAATAATCGGCGGCCGTCCTTAGCTCCACGTGACCGCGCCCATGGTGTGCAGATGGCCGACGCTGGCGGTGACATTCGCAGATGGCGACAACAGCGTGAAATCGTTGAGGCCCGCCGTCGCCGAGATCGCCTCGCGCAAATGGCTTAACAGCAACGTACCGCCGGCCTGTGTGGTATATCCATTCCAATAATTGCCGCCGGGCGTCGATTCCTTTCTGATTAAATCAGTCAGACTGGCGACAATAGCCGCTTTCATTGCCACAGTATTAGGTGCAAGCCCGGCAATTTCAAACGCCAACGGCGCGGCGACTGGGGCAACGACAATACATTCCCCTGTTACCGGCCTTTGCGCATTGATATATGTCTCGACAATATCAACATCGCCGGATAAAGGTATCCCGCCGGCATAGGTTGAATCGCAGGCAAATCGGACAGTCACCGAACCTGGGCCATTTTCGCGCGGGAAGCACCAGGCGCGGGTCACGCCGGGGTGCGCGTCAAATGCCCAGTTCACATAATCATTGCCATTGCCGGCCAGCGGCGGGGTTTGGATTCGGCGTTGCAGCCGCGCCAACACGCTGGCCTTGGTCTCGATGTCCGAGCCGCCGACCACCCCAGAATTGCTAACCGATGCGACATTTTGAACGCCCGCAATCGGGCTGATTAACGTCAAAAGCGCTGATTCTGCGGTGTTTCCAGCCGTTCCAGCCACTTGTGCAGAAAGGATAACGGTCAGCAAATTTGTAGAAAATGTGGCCTCGGCATCGACTGTGAACAGCGCCCCGTCAGCCCGGCGGAACACCGTGCCGGCCGGGATTGTCGCGCCGACCGTGCCAGCGACCACGGCCTCGCCTTGGGCAAATGTGGCATCGATGCGCGGCACGGGCAAAAACAAGCGCGCCCATTCGAGCAGCATTTCCTCGTCCGCCATGGTCGGGATAACCTGCTTGGCAATCCAATCGAGGTACGCATATTGCCCATCCACCGCCAGGCCATGCACCCGCGACAACACGCCAACGACGGATCGGCGCAACGCCGCATCAACGCTGGGCAGCCAGGCGTTGAAGTCGGCGGCGACACGACTTAGCAGCTCAGCTCGTGTTGGGCGCAAAAACGGCATCAGCCTCTCCAGAATTGGGAAAATTGGAACTGGCGGGCGGGGGCTTTTGGCTCCAGCACCGTCACCGTGTACAGCATCATGCCAGGGCGCGGGCGTTCGGCTTTGCAGTCGATCTGCTCGACAACGCCATCATCAATCAGCCATTGCACCGCCTCGCGCAAATACTGCTCCGCCAGCAACAACACGTTTGGCAAGTCGCGGGAGCGCTCCAACAGCCACAGCCGCGAGCCGATCCTGTCCGCGTCGATATCGGCATACGCATCGCCCCACCAGCCCCGGCGGTCGCCGCCCGCAGCCGGTAACACGTCATCGGCCAAGGCACGGCGTTCAGTAAAGATCGACAC
>JBJSYU010000522.1:0-8013 GCA_046089945.1 Candidatus Methylumidiphilus sp. | reverse complement strand
GCCGGCAAGGATGCCGGCGCTACGTTGGCGCTAAATCGGAACCGGTCAATTCACCAAACAACAGGCTGCGGCGGCGGGCTTTTCAGGTATGCTTGTCGCCGCCCCTAAGGAAATTAAGGGGTTGGCGCGGTACCCTGCATCCCCCACCGCGCCGGTTTTTGCCTTGGCGCAATGCCGAGGCTATGGGCGCGGCCCACCCCCTCATTATTTGGGCCGCGCACCCTTCTTTATCTAATCGCCCTCACTGCGCCGTCCATTCCACCCAGCCAAAATGCGCCGTCGCCAGCACCGCTAAGCCAAAGACAATCCGATACCACGCGAAAACCGTGAAATCATGGCGGACGATGTAGCGCAACAGCCCGCGCACCGCCAAAAACGCACTGACGAACGCCGCGACAAATCCCACCGCAAACATGTCCAGATCAGCCGCCGAGAACAGCGCCCGGTTTTTGTACAGCTCGTAAGCCGTCGCGGCGAACAGCGTCGGAATGGCGAGGAAAAACGAAAATTCCGTCGCCGCCTTGCGCGATAGCCCGAAAAACAAGCCGCCGATGATCGTCGCCCCGGAGCGCGAGGTGCCGGGGATCAACGCCAAGGCTTGTGCCAAACCCAGCTTCAAAGCGTCTTGCCAAGTCAGATCGTCCACCTCATGGATCGTGACCGTATGCACACGGCGCTCGGCCCACAAAATGACAAAAGCGCCGACGATGAACGCCGTCGCCACCGACAGGGGGTTGAACAAATGCGCCTTGATCGTCTTGCCAAACAACAAGCCCAGCACGGCCAGCGGCAAAAACGCCACGCCCAAGTTGAACACAAAGCGCCGGGCCGCAGGCTCGGCCTGCAAGCCCTTCAACACGCTGAAAATTTTGGCGCGGTATTCCCAGCACACGGCCAGGATGGCCCCGGACTGGATGACGACCTCAAAAATCTTGCCCTTCTCGTCGTTGAAGCCCAGCAAATCGCCGGCCAAGATCAAATGGCCGGTGCTGGAAACGGGCAGAAATTCGGTCAAGCCCTCGACGATGCCGAGGATGAAAGCGTGGAGCAGGGCGGTGTAATCCATGAAGCGTTCCCGTTGGGCGAATGAAAAGGGCGGCATTCTAGCATGGCGCGGCAATTGCTATGGCTATCGCGCCGAGGCGGTGCTTAAGGATGGCTTTGTCTTGGCGTCCAAAGCTGGCTTTGGGTATTTCAAGTCCGTCCAAAGCAAGCTTTGGACTCCAAAAGTTCGCTACGCCGCAAAACAGCCGAGCGCCCGATGAAAAACCAAAATTCCAAAGACTTATCCCATCATATTTTGCCCAACTCCGCGACCATGGTCGGCATCTGCATCACCGTCATCAGCATCGCCAAAGGTTTCCATGCTGATCTGGCCAATTATGTGATAGACAAAGCCTTGGCGGTGGACAGCGTCTTGTTCATGAGTAGCGCGTTGTTGTCATTTTCATCAATCCGTTCAGAGAAATATTCCAGCAGCTTGGAGCGCTGGGCGGAAATCATCTTCTTAGTGGGCCTAGTGTCCATGACATGCGTCACCGTGCTGTTTGCTTTTGAGATAGCCTAAGTGGCAGGATTATCCACGCCGACTTAAGCCGCCATCGCAGGCCAAAACTCGCTTTGGACGCAATCTGAATCGGCCAAAGCAAGCTTTGGACTCCATGCCGCATGCACAGTTTGGCGGCGACAGCGCTTGCCGCCAGCATAATCCAGTATTCGGCGCCCACCTTGTACTTACCGCACGGCTTATCTAAATGCAGCACATCAAGATTTGGCGGGGTGTGGTTTTTTTGAGCCACACCGCGCCGCCAGTGGTGCATATAAACCATATGACAGGGCTTGGCCGCAGGCTATAACCGCCGACTAGCGGCATCCGCAGGCCATGGCGCGGTAGTTGCTTAAAGCCAGTATGCAGGACATCGGCGCAGATTCGGCAAGCTGATCGTTTCGACTAAAAACATCGCGCTTAATCTGCTATTAT
The DNA here is from genome assembly GCA_046089945.1 of Candidatus Methylumidiphilus sp. Classification (GTDB taxonomy): domain Bacteria; phylum Pseudomonadota; class Gammaproteobacteria; order Methylococcales; family Methylococcaceae; genus Methylumidiphilus. Next base: position 6,032 of record JBJSYU010000522.1, on the reverse strand, counting down.
TTCCCGGCTTTAAGCGGTCTTCAAGAACCCTCGAAAACATGCTTCGACAAGCCCAGCAAGAACGGAAAAGTTTGATTTTAAAAGAACCATTCGCACTCGGCCTGTCGAAGTGCGAGGTTTTTTTAGGCGCCTAAAGCCTCAAGGACACGCTCAAAACCATCCATGACGACTCTCCGCGCACTGTGCTTCACCCTGGCGTTGCTAAGCTTCAGCGCCCATGCCGCGCCATCGGCGCCGCTCACCGAACAACAAGCCATCGCCTTGTTTTTCCAGCGCAATCTCGCGCTGATTGCGGCCAACTACAACATCGATCAAGCGCGGGCCGAGGAAGTCATCGCCGCCGCCATCCCCAACCCCGTGTTCAGCCTGAGCTTCAACGAGTTGAGCAACCAGATGGGCAAGGCTGGCGACGCCCGCGCGCTGCCCGGCGTCAATCCGCAAATCCAGCAATTGATCGAAACCGCCGGCAAGCGCGGCCTGCGCACGGAGAGCGCGGAACTCGGCACGGAAGCCGCCGAGTTCGATTTGCAGGACGTCACCCGCACGCTGGTCAACGCCGTCCGCCATGCCTTTTACGCGCTGCTGCTGGCGCAGAAAAATCTGGACGTGGCCCGCGACACCACCGCCCGCTATCAGCAAATCACCGACGCCAACGCGGTGCGGCTGCGCGCCGGGGACATTTCCGAAACCGATTTTACGCGCATCGAAGTGGAAGGCTTGAAGGCGCAGGGCGATTTGGACCGGGCGCAGGCGGCGCTGAAACAGGCGCGGGCGGATGTGCTGCTGCTGTTGGGCTGGCCGGGCGATAGCCTGGACATCCGCGCCGCCGAGGCGTGGCCGGTGGCGAACTTGGCGGCGTCGCTGACGCAGGAAGACACGCTGACACAGCAAGCCATGGCCCAGCGCCCCGACGTGCTGGCCGCCCGCGTCCGCATCCGGCAGGCGGAAAAAAACCGCGAATTGGCGCGGCGGCTGGCGATTCCCGATGTGACGGTGAGCGCCGGCTATGCCCGCGACCCCGGCAATTATTTCACCAACACCGGCAATGTCGGCATTAGCGTGCCGCTGCCGCTGTTCTACCGCCAAGAAGGCGAAATCGCCAAGGCCGATGTGGCGTGGAATGCCGCCGAACTGAACCTGCGCCAATCCGAACAAAGCGTGCGCGCCGATGTGGCGAAGGCGTTGTCGGCGTGGCAAAGCGCCGACGCGATAGCCCGGCGCTTTGAGCAGGCGGTGGTCGGGCGGATTGAGAAACTCCGCGCCGCACAGGAATTCGCCTATCAAAAAGGCGCGGCGGGGCTGCTCGATTTGATCGACGCCGAACGCAATTACAAGGCGATGATGCTGGATTACTACACCGCCCTGGCCAACCGCAGCAACGCCTGGGCCGATTTGTTGATGGCGCTGGGCGAGACAGTGAAATGAACCAGCCCTGCAAACTCATGGCCCGCGCTGCGGCAGTTCTGCTGTGCTTGTGCCTCGCGGCCTGCCATACCCAGGAAGAACCGCACAAAAAGCCGACCAGTCCGCCCCTGCCAAAGGACGAGGTGCTGCTCAGCCCGAATTCGCCGAAGCGGGGCTACATCAAAGAAGCGGCGGTCGTCTTGACGCGCCGGCCGCTGATGGAACAGATATCGGGCCGCATCGCCTATGACGAGACGCGCACCGTCCGCGTCGCCTCACCCATCGCCGGCCGCGTGACTGGGGATATCGTCCCGTTGGGGGCAACGCTAAAAGCCGGTGAAGCACTGGCGACCTTGGACAGCCCGGAACTGGGCCAAGCGCAGTCAGATGCCATCCATGCGCAAGCCGATCTCAATTTGGCCGAGCAGACGTTCCGGCGGCAGAAAGAGTTGTTCGACCATGGCGTTGCCCCGCGCAAGGACTTCGACCAGTCGCAGGACGAGTTGGCGCGGGCCAAAAGCGAGGCGGAGCGGGCGCGGTTGAAATTGGCCAACTTGGGGGTGAAGGGCGAGCGCACCGACAACCGCTTCACGCTGCGCACCCCCATCGCCGGCGAAGTCACCGAGCGCAACATCAACCCCGGCATGGAGGTGCGGCCCGATTTGGCCGCCCCGCTGTTCGTGCTGTCCGACCTGAGTCGGCTATGGCTGGTGATGGACGTGTTCGAGAAAGACATCTGCTTGATTCGCGTGGGCCAGCAGGTTCTGGTCAAGGTGCAGGCGTGGCCGGGGCAGGCGTTTCCGGCGAAAGTCGATTACATCGGCCGCGTGGTGGATGACGGCACGCGCACGGTGAAAGTGCGTTGCCTGCTGCCTAACCCGGAGAAAAAGCTCCTGCCGGCCATGTACGCCACGGTGGAAGCGCAAGGCGGCGACGGCGACTTGGGGATTGTCGTTCCGCTGAATTCGCTGTTCACCGAAGGCGAATCCGATTGGGTGTTTGTCGCCATCAACGACGACCATTACCAGAAACGGCCCGTCAGGGTCGGCCTGCGCCTGAAAGACAAGGCCGTCATCAGCGCGGGGCTAAACCTTGGTGAACGGCTAGTGGTGGGCGGCGCCTTGCTGCTGCGCACTGAACAGGATGCCGAAGTGCAAAGCGGCGAGGCCGCGCCATGATTCACCATGTCATCGCGTTTTGCCTCCAGCAACGGCTATTGGTCATCGGGGTCGCGGTTTTTTTAGGCGCCGCCGGGATTCTGTCTTTTGAAAGAATGCCGGTGCAAGCCTTCCCCGACGTGCAAAACGTCTTCGTTCAGGTCGTCACCCAATACCCCGGCCAAGCGCCGGAAGAAGTGGAAAAGCTAGTCAGCCTGCCCATCGAAAAAGAGATGAACGGCCTGCCGCATCTCATCAACATGCGCTCGGTGTCGATTTTTGGCCTGTCTGTGGTCACGTTGACGTTTGACGATGACGCCGAGGATTACTTTTCCCGCCAACAGGTGCTTGAACGCTTGCAGGCGGTCGCGCTGCCGGCCGAAACCCAGCCCTTGCTCGGCCCGCTATCCACTGGCGTAGGCGAGATCTACCGCTATCGGATCGAAGCGCCGGGACTGCCGTTAGTGGAGCAGCGCGCGCTGCAAGACTGGGTGGTCGAACGCCGCATCCGCACCGTGCAGGGTGTCGCCGACGTGGTGGCCTTTGGCGGCGGCGTCAAACAGTACCAAGTCAGCGTTGACCCCAATCAGTTGAAAAACCAGCATCTCACGCTGCAAGACGTGTATCGCGCCATCGCTGAAAACAACGCCAATATCGGCGGCGGCTATATCGAACACGGTTACGAAGCCTTAGTGGTGCGTGGCACCGGCTTGCTCAAATCTGCCGGGGAAATTGGCGATATCGTGGTGGCCAGCCGCGACGGTACGCCAGTGCTGGTGAAGCAGCTCGCCCATGTCGAGGTGGGCGCCCAGCCAAGAAACGGCATCGTCGGCTACAACCGCGAGGATGATGTGGTGGAAGGCATCGTGCTATTGGTGAAGGGGCGCGACGCTGTCACGGTGTTGGAAGGGGTCAAGGAAAAAATCGCCGACCTGAACGCCCACGGCCTGCCGCCGGGGGTGAAGATCGCGCCCCTCTACGACCGCACCGAACTTGTCCACCACACGGTACATACCGTCGAACACAATATGGTCGAGGGCGCGGCGCTGATTCTGGCCGTGCTGGTGGTGTTCCTGCGCCGCGCCTTGGCGTCGTTGGTGGTGATTCTAGTCATCCCGCTGTCTTTGCTGTTTGCGTTTATCCTGATTGATCTTGAGCATTTTTCCGCCAACTTGATATCGCTGGGGGCCATCGACTTCGGCATCATCGTCGATAGCGCCGTAGTGCTGGTGGAGGCAATCATGGTGAAAGTGACCTGGGAAATGAGCCAGAACACCAGCGCGCCACACATGCGCCACGCCATGCTGATGACTGCCTCCGACATGGGCCGCCCGATCCTGTTTTCCAAAGCCATCATCATCACCGCCTTCCTGCCCATCTTCACGTTCCAGCGGGTGGAGGCGAAAATCTTTTCGCCGATGGCGTTCACCCTCAGCTTCGCCCTGCTAGGCTCGCTGGTCATCAGCCTGACGTTGGTGCCGGTGCTGCTGAGCTACCTGCTGGGGCCAAGGCTGGTTGAGGCCCACAATCCCCTCGTGCATTGGCTGGAATCCCGCTACGCCAAGGCGCTGGAAACCTGCCTAGACCACCCCAAGAAATTGTTCGCCGGGGCAAGCTTAGCCTTGGCGCTGTCTTTGGGGGCCACCCACTTCATTGGCACCGAGTTCATGCCGAAATTGGACGAAGGCAATATCTGGCTGACCATCACCCTGCCGACGCCGGTGTCGCTGTCCAAGGCGAAAGGCTTGGAGCGCGACATCCGCGACAAGCTAAACCAGTTCGGCGAGGCCAAGTCGATCCTGACCCAACTGGGCCGGCCCGAAGATGGCACCGACCCCAAGGGCTTCAACAACCTGGAGGTGTTGATCGACCTCAACGACAAATCCACTTGGCGCTACCCCAGCAAGGACAAGCTGGTGGAATCCATGCAAGAAAAGCTGTCGGTTTATCCCGGCTTGCAATTCAACTTTTCCCAAGTGATTCAAGACAACGTCGAGGAAGCCATCTCCGGCGTGAAAGGCGAAATCGCCATCAAGATTTTTGGCGAGGACCTCGGCATTCTGCAAGAGAAAGCCAACCAGATCACCCACATTCTGCGCGGCACGCGGGGGGCCACCGACGTTGCCGCCGAACAGCAATCCGGGCTGGCGCAGATACTCATCGACATCGACCGCACCCAGATCGCCCGCCACGGCATTGACATCAAAACGGTGGAAGATGTGATTGCCATGGCGGTGGGCGGCAAACCCGCCTCGCAGATGCTGGAAGGCGAACGGCGCTTCGACATCACCGTCCGCTTGGACGAAGAGGCGCGCGACTCGGTGGGGGCGCTGGAAGATTTGCTGGTGCCTGCCGCCGACGGCAGCCGCATCCCCTTGGCGCAACTGGCGCAGATCAAAGTGGATCAAGGCGCCTCGCGCATCAGCCGCGAGGACAACATGCGGCGCATCGCCATCAAGTGCAATCTGATCGACCGCGACCAAGGCAGCTTCGTGGCCGAGGCGCAGGAGAAAGTCGCCCGGCAAGTGGCTTTGCCGCCCGGCTACCGCATCTTCTGGAGCGGCCAGTTTGAGAACCAGCAGCGGGCGATGAAGCGGCTTTATGTCATCGTGCCGGTCAGTCTGGCGCTGATTTTGGTGCTGCTGTTTTGGGCTTTCCATTCGCTCAAAAACGCCGCGCTGATTGTCATGAATGTGCCGTTCGCCCTCATCGGCGGATTGGTGGTTTTGCTTGCCACCGGCATCCATTTGAGCATTTCCGCCGCTGTCGGCTTCATCGCGCTGTTCGGCATCGCCGTGCAAAACGGGGTGATCTTGATCTCGCAGATCAACCATCTGCGCCGCGAGGGCCAGCCCTTGCAGGCAGCCATCGTGTTGGGTTCGGTCAGCCGCCTGCGCCCGGTGGTGATGACCGCCCTCATGGCGATGCTGGGGCTGATTCCCGCCGCCATGTCCACCAGCGTCGGCTCGGAGACCGCCAAACCCTTCGCGGTGGTTATCATTGGCGGACTGGTCAGCGCGACCTTATTGACCTTGACCTTGCTGCCCGCCTTATATCGCCATTTTGAAGAAAACCCGCAAAACTGAAAACTCATGAAAGAAATCCGCGCTTATATCCAACCCTTTATGCTGCCCAAGCTGACCCAAGCCTTGCTGGAAATCCCCAGATTCCCCGGCATGAGCGTGGCCGACTGTGAGGGCTTTGGCCACGAGCGCGTGGCCGGCAGCCAAGATTATTCGCCGTTTGTGGCGAAAAAACGCATTGAGATTTTTGCGCCTGAAACCCTGGTGGACACTATCGTCGCCACCTTGATGCAAGTCTGCAATACCCGCCAGCATGGCGCCGGCAAGGTGTATGTCATCGAGGTTGCAGAAGGTGGCCGCATCAGCAGCGGCGAGCGCGGCGCGGAGATTTACTAGATTAAGTTTTGCTCCCTCCCCATCGCAGGGGCAGGGCTGGGGTGAGGGTCTT
>JBJSYU010000521.1:0-4202 GCA_046089945.1 Candidatus Methylumidiphilus sp. | reverse complement strand
CACTTTGGCCGGGAACAAATCCCCCCTAGCCCCCCCTTTTCCAAAGGGGGGAAAGGATTGTCCGTGTGGAATAAACATTTTCGGAATTCTCCTAAGCCACGTCCACATTGCCCACCGCGTCAATAAACCGTTCGCGTTGTTCGGCGGCTTTTTGCCAGTCTGCGGGGGTTAAATGATTAAATGGTTGGGCATGGGCGGTGAAATTCCATTGCCGAGCCTGTGCGATAGATTCGATAGTGGCTTGATTATTCTCCAAGGATTCGTCCTTAAACAAACTCGAAAAATTGCCATTCTGCAAATGGTTAAATTTATCCAAATCCAAAACCCACTCTCGCCGATACTGATAAATAGCACTCAGCGCAACTAGAATATCTTCGTCAAAAAACTTTTCCCCTTTCGGCACCGGTTCAGCGGGTTTAGCCCAATCCAAACGGCGGGCCAAGCGCAAGCCAAAGCCAGCGGTTTTCGGCTCGGCAGGCCGGTAGCGCATCGCTAGAAACCTGACCCAATTCAAATAGCGTTTGACCATGCGCGGGGTTTTGCAACTTTCGGCGATCAGCGGATGCCAAGTTTTCAGCGCCTTGGTAAATTTAGGGGAATCCTCCGTCAGCTTGACCGGGCTGCGCAGCAGCAGCGCGAGGCCAAAGCCTAGCAAGATTAAACCGGTCAACGCAGGCGGGCCGATATGCCAAGGCGAATGCGGGTCTTGGGTTGCGCCCGGCGTGAACGAAGGCGCGTTGTTCTCCGTTGGTTTCGATTTTGGCTTGTCAGGGTCTACAGATTCAACCACAGGAGGCTTAACCGGATCGACAAGCTTAGGCTCCTTCGCAGGCCGCTTCAATACCAACTCCGCCCCGCCCAGCTTGCCCAAGACGACCCCCTTATCATCCAGTTGCGCCGAGTCGGCCCGCAGCAGTAATTGCGCGTCTTCAAGCGTTGACTGGTGTTGCCCTGAGTCGGAATCGCCCGACGCGCTCCCGCTGCCCGACGCAGGGGCCTGGGGTTTCCCCTCGCTCCCTCTCCCGGCGGGAGAGGGCTGGGGTGAGGGATAACCCAAAACCAGCCCGCCCTCCGCCCCACCCAGCTTTACATCCAAGCCAACCGGCAAGGGCAGATCCACCGGCTTAGCCGGCTGTGCCGAGTCATGCAGCTTGCCGCCGCCCCAATCCAACCAGCCGCCGATGAGTGGAGCCTGGGGAGGCGTGGTTTGGATACGCTGCCATGAAACCGCAGACTTGCAAAGCTTATGCTTCCATGGCAACCTGCTGCGCTTTTCCGTGAATTGGATCGTACAGATTATGAATAAATCGGAAGTCATCGCAGGCGTTTCAAAGCAAATCGTTTGGTGGATGGGCGAACGTCAAAAGAAGCTTGCCGAGCTTCGCCACGAGACAATGTCTGTCAACCCTTTTCTATTGCCGCTGGTCTTCGGAATTCACCACTTTAAGGATTTTGACGAACTTGCCGGATTTTTAGTTGCCGCACATTTGTCCACTGGCTACGCTACCGGATTTGGTAAGCTGATAGACGAGAAAGTTCTCCCTTACGTTTTTGGAACCATAAAGCTTGATAGAGCAACGCGGAAAGCGGCCCCATTCTCCATGCCAGTCTTCGACGAGGTTGACCACATTATCCCCTCGGCCAGCAATCAAACGGCAAAACTGCTTTCACTCAAGGCTGGCCGGTGGACTATTCAATTGACAATGGCGGTGCAATTGAACAAGGCGTTTAAGGAGCTTGTTGAGCTTCGGGATACGGAACACTTAGGCAGTTTTACGTTTGATGAGATTGCAGTAGGGGTGTTTTATGGAACAAAAGAGACACTAACGGATAAGTATGACATTCTGCGTGGAATCAACCGTGGCGCAAATCACGATGTGGCCGATCTGACCCAGCATGTCCAGGTTTATGCTGGCCGCGAGTTCTGGGCTTGGCTCAACGGCGGCGAACAGCAGACGCAAGAATGGGTGCTTGAAGGCATCATTCAAGGTTTCCAAACCGCTGAAAATTCATTGGGTTCACTTGTCGGGCTATTGGCAGACTTTCGCAAGGAATTTAGCCAGCAGTTTCAATTTTCCATTGGGCCTGACGGCACCATAGACTGGGCGTCCATTATCAAACACGTCAACGGCTAAGCAGGCTCGGCGACTTCCAGTTCCAGCAACAATTGCCGGTCTTCAGGCGTTTGGCGGTCATAGTATCCCGTGTGCCCGCCGACGGCCTCGCCATCTTTGAAATAGCTTCTGGTTCTGACATGCGGCCTGATGTGGATGATGCGTCCCGAAGTGGCGGGTTTGCCCGACTGAGGGGGCAGCGTGTCGGAGGCTTGCAGCAGCCGTTGCAGCACGCGGCCAGCCACTTGGCCCAGGCGAGGCGGGACGGCGTTGCCGATTTGCCGGCATTTATCTGTCGGCGACCCTGAAAATATCCAATTACGCGGGAATTCTTGGACGGCGGCCATCTCGCCCACCGTCAGCGCCCGCAATTCCGTGGGATGGCACATGCTGGTGCCGGCGTGGTTTGGCATCGTCACCACCGTGGGACAGGGGAAATCGAAAGAGAGCCGCCGCCAATAGGCGCTTCGACCGCCTTTCAAGTACCAGCTTTTGCCCATCGACTCTTGCTGCACGTCCATCGGCAGGTTCCGCCAATTCCCGCCCGGCGGAACCATCGCCAAATACTTCAATTTCCTGGGGCTGAAATTCATCATCGACGGGTCTGGATCGCTAAACCCCTTGCCGATGGCGTCGCCTAGCGTTTTGAAAGGGGCGAGGTTGTCTGAGGGGCGGTTGCTGAATGCCGGGGCCGGGAAATCGGGATCGATGTCAAAGCGGGAGCCGATGCACAGCAAGCGTTCCCGAATCTGCGGGGCGCCATAGTTGACCGAATTGACAAGATAGCAATCGACCCGGTAGCCGACGCTCTCGAATAGACGGATCAGCTCGCGCAGCAGCGAACCCGGTTCGGTATGCGCCGCCACAAACGGCCCGTCGGTCTCCATGCCTTTGGGGGCTAAGGGCATGGAGTGGAGTCCCCGGACATTTTCCATCAGAAACGCTTTGGGCCTTATTTCATCGACCAGCCTGAAAAACTCAAAAACCATGCGGCCCCGGCCATCGCGCAAGCCGCGACGCTGGCCGAACACGCTAAACGCTTGGCAAGGCGGGCCGCCGGCCAGCAAGTCGATGCCGGAGACATCGAACCCTGCCGCTGTGCTGAGCGAGGCCAATGTGACGCGCTCGACCGAATCTGAAATTACGGGCAAATCCGGCTTGTTTAGCTTGATGGTCTCAACCGCCAGCGCGTCAATTTCATTGCACACGACGCAGTCAAATCCGGCGCGTTCCAAGCCAATATCAAGGCCCATGCCGCCCGAAAAAAGAGAGATGTAGCGACGGCGGCGACTGTTCTCGCCGTTAAGAGTAGATGCGTTCATGGTTTCGTTCCATAAGCAGCGATATCCTCATGCAGCATGAGGATTGCCTGTGTGGCAGCGGGGTTGTCGGCATGCTCAAGGCGGAATTTTTGAACGATCCGCCTCGCCTCCATTTCATTTGCATCGACACCAAAGAACTTGGCAATGGCGCTGGCTTGGTCTGTGGTCAGCATACGTTGTCCCAACTCCACTTTGCTTAGGTGGGCCTGGTCCATTTCGGCGGCGGCGGCAACAACTCTTAATGGAAGCTGTCTTGACTCCCGCATGTTGCGGAGCCATTCGCCTAGCCTTTGAACAGTGTAAGGAGGCGGTGCTTTATTAGCCATAATATGGCTAGATTTTACATGGCTTGTAAGTGTGCGGCAACTTTTTTCGAAAGCCTGAAAAATCAGTGGATAGGCAAAAAGGCGTCCCATACACATCCATTTAAGCCATGCCGGGCGTTGCGCCAAAGCTCCGCCAGCATCAGCGGGTGTTGCAGGCTGACGCCGACCCGGTTGGGGTAGATTTCGCAATTCGCGGCATCCGCTGAAAGGCATTGTCCTCCAGCGGTTGCAGCCACCAATCGGCTGTGGTTTGCGGTTTTAACGGGAACAAGCGCGGCGGCTGCCACCACGCCACTGCCGACCACAAACAGCAGCAGCGCGGCGGCAAATAAAACCGTGGCGGAACGCGGGCGGGGGGACTGTGCCGGCATGGGACTTTCCTTAAGGCTGAGGAGGGATCATGCGCTGGAAACTATTCTAACTTGGGAGAAGCGTAGGGT
>JBJSYU010000520.1:0-7376 GCA_046089945.1 Candidatus Methylumidiphilus sp. | reverse complement strand
GCAAACCTGGGTGGCAGGTTGGTTCGCCCAAATGTCCAGATAACCGGGATTGCGGCGCGGAGGGCGATGACTACGCCATCGTCGGCAACTTGGCGGCGGGCGCCAGCAAAACGCTAAGCTTCACCTTGCCGTCGGGCAGCGCGGGTGCCAAGACCTTGCGTACCTTCATCGACAGTTGGTGCGGCGCCGCCGAGTTGAACGAGAGCAACAACCAGTCTGCTCAGGTGTATACGGTTAAGTAAGACAGCCGGGGATATCGGGCAAGGCGAAGTGGGCCGGGGTATGCGGAGAATGCGCGACGGGTTTTGCAAACCCGTCGCTCACGTTTTGTGCCTGATCCGATACCCCGGCCTAGGCACATAACATTGCGGACGGGATTGCAAATCCCGTCCGGCGACAGCCAAGTAAGCCGGGCAACGTCTTTTTGTTGCCCGACATTTCCATGCCAACACTAGATGCCTGCCAAAATGTCGGGCGTAAAGCGCCGTGCCGACCTTACGCGGGCTATCGTAGGTTATGATCCCTATACAACTAACCGGTATACCATTCAGGATTAAACCACCATGCAAGCCCTAGAACTGCAAGCAGACATTGACGACCAGCGGCAAATCCATTTGCAACTGCCGGAAAACATCCGGGCGAAAACGGCGAAAATCATCGTCATGTACGAAGAATTGCCCACTGCCGAAGCGAAGCCCAAGCGGGTGTTTGGGCAGTTTCGCGGGAAAATCCGCGTGGCGGAGGATTTTGATGCCGAGTTGCCCAACGAATTCTGGTTGGGCAAAGATCAATGAATCTGCTGCTTGACACCCATATTTTCATCTGGCTCAACGACGCGCCGGAAAAGCTAACGCCAGCCATCCGTGAAGCTTGCGAAGACCCCAGCAATGGCTTGTTTCTTAGCGTGGCTTCAGTTTGGGAAATCCAAATCAAGCAGCAACTCGGCAAGTTGGAATTGGAAGTTCCATGGTTCGATATGGTCGAGACCCAGCGCAAGGATAATGGCTTGATTGTGCTGCCTATCGAGTTGCGCCATATTCAAGCCTTGGCGAATCTGCCCGCGCCTCACCGCGATCCTTTCGACCGGCTCATCATCGCCCAAGCCATCCACGAAACGATGACGCTGGCGAGCATGGATGCGATATTTTCCGAATATCCGGCGCGGCTGATTAGCTGAACCGGCAAGCCGGGATTTGCATAACCGGCGGTCGGCGCGTCCACAATCCGCAATCGCGGCAAGGCTACGACTCCAAGCTTGGTAGGGTGCGCATCGCGCACCTTAACGGATGCATATTACTGCGCGGATATTGGTTTGGCAGGCATTGATAGTGGTATTTCAAAATCCGCCGGACAATTGATTTCGGTTAATGGTGCGCGGTGCGCACCCTACGGAGCTAGTTCGCCATCCTTGGGCGCTGGATTCCGGCTCCCGGCCGGAATGACGGCGATTTTTTGACTTGCTTACTTCTTCACAAACATATCCGCAATAGACCCCTCAATCATCTCCGCCGCGAATGCGAAGGTTTCGGGCAGGGTGGGGCGGGGGTGGATGGTCAGGGCGATGTCTTCGGCGTCCGCGCCCGTTTCCAAAGCCAGCACCGCTTCGGCAATCCTCTCGCCGACAACCTCTGCCGCATCGGTTTGCCCGCCTGGATTGGCTTCCATACGCCAACTTTCACGCGCACCGTTTGCGGCTTAACATCGGCCAACAGGCGGCTAAAACCGCCCCCCGCCGCGATTTACGTTAAAATGCCGCCACCCCAAGCCACACACCCTAGGCACACGCCATGACTTACCCCAAAGACGCCATCGACCACCTCACCACGCTGCGCGATTACATCCGCTTCGGCGCCAGCCGTTTCAGCCAGGCCGGGCTGTTTTTCGGCCACGGCACGGCCACCGCCATTGACGAGGCGGCGGCTTTGGTGCTGCATGCCTTGCACTTGCCGCACAACTTGCCGAGCGGCTATTTCACCTGTGTGCTGACGCCGGAGGAACGGTTGGAAGTGGTCGGCCTGTTGGAGCGGCGCATCGCCGAGCGCAAACCCGCCGCGTATTTGACCCGTGAGGCATGGTTTTGCGGCTTGCCGTTTTATGTGGACGAGCGCGTGTTGGTGCCGCGCTCGCCGATTGCCGAGTTGATCGACAAGCAGTTTGCGCCGTGGTTGTCGCAGCCCGACGATATCACCGACATTCTGGATTTATGCGCCGGTTCCGGCTGCATCGGCATTGCCTGCGCGTTGGCGTTTCCTGAGGCCGATGTGGATTTGGTGGAGATTTCGCCAGAGGCTTTGGCGGTTGCGCAGATCAATATCGATAAACATGAAGTCGAAGACCAAGTGCGCGCGGTGCAGTCGGATTTGTTCGCCGAATTAGACGGCAAGCGCTATGACCTAATCGTCAGCAATCCGCCGTATGTGAACACCGAGGAATGGCGGCAGTTGCCGGCGGAGTATCACGCCGAGCCGAAACTGGGTTTGGAGTCCGGGGCCAGCGGGCTGGATTGTGTGCGGCGCATTCTGCGCGAGGCCGAGGCGCACTTGAAACCGGATGGCGTATTGATTGTCGAAGTCGGCAGTAGTGCGGAGGCGCTGGAATATGCCTTTCCCGATGTGCCGTTTTGTTGGATCGACTTTGAGCGCGGCGGCGACGGCGTATTTTTATTGACGGCGGAACAACTCGCCGAATACCGGAGTCAGTTGCAATGATTAAGTATCTATTGGCGATCATGCTGGTGCTGGTGGGTTGCGGCGGCACGCCAAAACTCAGCCATTTGCCGCCCGATGCAGTGGTGTTGGCGTTTGGCGATAGCTTGACTTATGGCACCGGAGTAGCCGAAGCGGACAGTTATCCGGCGGTATTGGAAGGTTTGATCGGGCGGAAAGTGGTGCGCTCCGGGGTGCCGGGGGAAGTCACCGCCGACAGTTTGGCGCGTTTGCCGACGGTGCTGGATGAGGCCAATCCCAAGCTGATGGTTTTGTGCATCGGCGGCAACGACATTATGCGCCGCATGAGCGAACAGCAAGCCGCTGACAATATCCGCGCCATGGTGCGCCTCGCCAAAAGCAAGGGCGTGGATGTGGTGCTAGTCGGTGTGCCGCAACTGGGTATCACCATGTCCGCCCCGGCGTTTTACGCGGACATCGCCAAGGAATTCAAACTGCCGTATGAAATCGAGGTCATGCGTAAAATCTTCTTAAGCAAAGACTTGAAATCCGACGAAGTGCATCCCAATGCCCAGGGCTATAAACTGTTTGCCGAGGCAGTTGCGGCTTTGCTGAAAAAAGCCGGGGCAGTGTGATTTAGGCGATGGGCGCGTCTGCAAAAGACTATGGATTGATTGCGCTGTTTCTTGCAGGTTTAGTGGCTTCGGCGATTCACCCAGTGAATCGTGGCGGCAAAGGTAGCCATCGGAATTTTGAGCGCGGAAGCGTTCGCGTTACTCTTTCTGGCCGACTTGGCGATGATGCAAAACCCTAGCAAGAGCGCGTAGTCCAAAGCAAGCTTTGGACTCCAGCGTTTCGCTTAAGCTAATGGCTTAACCCTACCTTCTGTTGAAAAGGGAAAGCAGATCGTCGGTATGGCACAAGCACTTTCGGAATTGTTATTAACCTACTAAATCAAAAGAATCATGTCAGGCAACACCATAGGCAAGCTGTTCACTGTCACTACGTTTGGCGAAAGCCATGGCCCGGCTTTAGGCGGCATCGTCGATGGCTGTCCGCCGGGATTGGAATTGAGCGAGGCGGATTTACAGGGGGATTTGGATCGGCGCAAGCCGGGGACTTCGCGCTACACCACGCAACGCCGCGAGGACGACATGGTGAAAATCCTGTCGGGGGTTTTTGAAGGCAAAACCACCGGCACACCGATTGGTTTGTTGATCGAAAACACCGACCAGCGCTCAAAGGATTACACGAATATCAGCGAGCAGTTCCGCCCAGGGCATGCCGATTACACATACCATATGAAATATGGGTTCCGCGATTACCGGGGCGGCGGGCGTTCGTCGGCGCGGGAGACGGCGATGCGCGTTGCGGCGGGGGCGATTGCCAAAAAGTATTTGCGGCAGCGTTTAGGCATTGAGGTGCGCGGCTATTTGGCGCAGCTTGGGCCGATAAAAGCCGAGCAAGTGCAATGGGAAGAAATCAGCAATAATCCGTTTTTCTGCCCAGACCCCGACAAAGTTGCGGACATGGAGGCGTATATGGAAGCCTTGCGCAAGGAAGGCGATTCAGTGGGTGCGCGGATTACCGTTGTCGCCACCGCTGTGCCGCCGGGTTTGGGCGAGCCGATTTTTGACCGGCTGGACGCGGAACTGGCTTATGCCTTGATGGGCATCAATGCGGTGAAGGGCGTGGAAATCGGCGGGGGATTTGGCTGTGTCGAAGCCAAAGGCACACAGTTCCGCGATGAAATCACCCCGGAGGGGTTTTTGAGCAACCATGCTGGCGGTATCTTGGGCGGTATTTCATCCGGCCAGGATATCGTCGCCAGCATTGCGCTGAAACCCACATCCAGCCTGCATTTGCCGGGGCGTTCGGTGAATGTGCGCGGCGAGCCGGTGGAGGTGGTGACGAAAGGGCGGCATGACCCTTGCGTCGGCATCCGCGCCACGCCGATTGCCGAGGCGATGGTGGCTATCGTGCTGATGGATCATTATCTCAGGCACCGGGCGCAGAATGGCGATGTGGTGACGGAACTGCGGCCAATACCCGCCGGACTGGCTTAATATCTTGAGCTTGACCGCGCCGCGACCACATGCCTGCCACGCTTAAGCTGCCGTATTGGCGGCTGTCTGGATTCTATTTTTTCTATTTCGCCGCGCTGGGTTCTTTCCTGCCGTATTGGGCGCTATACCTGCAATCCTTGGGATATAGCCATGCCGAAATCGGCCAGTTGATGGCGGTGTTGCCGGCCACGAAAGTCATTTCCCCGAATTTTTGGGGCTGGCTGGCCGACCACACCGACCGCAACGTCGTGTTGATCCGGGTATCTTCCTGCTTGAGCGCCGCCAGTTTCGGCCTGATGTTTTATGGCAGCGGCTATGCCTGGGTGGCGTTCGCCACGCTGTTGACCGGCTTTTTTTGGAATGCGCCGATGCCGCTGTTCGAGGGAATGACCTTGGGTTATCTGCACCATGACGCCCATCGTTATAGCCGTATTCGATTATGGGGTTCGGTGGGTTTTGTCAGCGCGGTGTCGCTGGTGGGCTGGGCTTTGAATACGGTTTTGCTGATTGAATGCCTGCCGCCGCTAATATGCGGGCTGTTCATCGGCATGGCGCTGGTCGCATTGGCTTTGCCGACCCGGTCTCCGCGTCCTCAGGGCGTCGCGGCGGGTTCGTTGTGGGCGATTTTCCGCAAGCCCGGCGTGGCGGCGTTTTTTCTGGCCTGCCTGTTGATCCAAATCGCCCACGGGCCGTATTACACGTTTTTTTCGGTGTATTTGAAGGAGAACGGCTACGACGCTGGGCAGACCGGCCTGCTGTGGTCGCTGGGCATCATCGCCGAGATTGTGCTGTTTGGCCTGTGCCATGGTGTGTTTCGGCGTTACTCCTTGCGGAGCGTGTTGTTGGTGGCGACCGTTCTGAGCGGTTTGCGCTGGCTGTTGATCGCTTGGCAGGTGGAGCATGTTGCCGCGCTGGCGTCTGCGCAAGTGCTGCATGCCGCCAGCTTTGGCGCCGCCCATGTCGCGGCGATGCAGTTCATCCACCGTTATTTTCCGTGGCCGCACCAAGGCAAGGGCCAAGCCTTGTACAGCAGCCTGAGTTTTGGCTTAGGGGGCATGTTGGGCAGTTACGCCAGCGGCGAGGTGTGGGTGGGCTTGGGGCCGGAATTTGTGTTCAGCGCGGCGGCGGGTTTGAGCCTGCTGGCCGGGCTGGTGGTTTGGGCTTGGGTGGAGCGTGTGCCTCGATCCGCATGAAGCGCGCGGCTTGCCAGGTTTTCGGGCGAATTTTTGGGCTTTCGTGTCCCCGTCACCGCCATGGGTTAAAATGCGGCGCAAGTTTGCGGCCAATCAGTTTTTAGGTATTCACGTGTTTGAGATCATCATTGCCGGTGGGTGGGTCATGTGGCCCATCATCCTCTGCTCCATCGTCAGCATGGGCATTATTTGCGAGCGCTTTTGGGCCTTGCGCACCGAGCGCATCATGCCGCGCCAGTTGGGCGCCCAAGTCTGGAGTCTGTTCCGCAAAAATCAGTTGGAGGCGTCGCACATCCGCCAATTGCGCAGCGAATCGCCGCTGGGCGCGGTGCTGGCGGCCGGCATCATGAATTATCCGCACGGCCGCGAGATCATGAAAGAGAGCATCGAACAAGCCGGGCGGGCGGTGGTGCATGAGATGGGGCGCTACCTCAACACGCTAGGCACCATCGCCGCCATTTCGCCTTATTTGGGGTTGCTCGGCAGCGTGTTGGGGATGATCCGGGTGTTTTCGACATTTTCCGAAAGCACCGGCATGGGCAATCCGGCGCACTTGGCCGGCGGCATTTCGGAAATCCTCATTACCACCGCCTCCGGGCTGGTGGTGGCGATTCCCAGCCTGATGTTCCACCGCTATTTCGACGGCCGCGTGGATGATTTGGCGCTGCGCATGGAGGAGGAGGCTTTGCACTTGGTCGAGCGCATGCACGGCGAGCGCGAAGGGGAGGAGGAATGAACTTCCGCCCCAGGCCGAAGAATAAGCCGGAACTGAACCTGATTCCGCTGATTGATGTGCTGATTGTGCTGCTGATTTTTTTGGTGCTGACCACCACGTTCAGCCGCGAGGCGGCGCTGCGCATCCGTTTGCCGGAGGCCAGCGCCGAGGCCGACCCCAACGACAAAGGCCTGGATCTGTTGATCGACGCGCAAGGCCATTATTCGGTGAATGGGCGCAAGCTCATCAACACGCAAATGGTCACGTTGAAGCAAGCGCTGCGCGAGGCGGCCGGCGACAAGAAAGATCCGCTGGTGACGATCAGCGCCGACCGCGCCGTTCAGCACCATGTTGTTTATAGCGCTTTGGGTGCCGCACAGGAGTTGGGCTTTGTGCATATTAGCTTTATCCATAATACGCCGGAGCGCTGACGCGATGGCCCTAGCCGATTGGTTGCAACGGCGCTGGTACGACCAGTCCCCGCCGCTGGCGCTGACGCCGCTATCGGGCGTGTTCCGGGGCGCGGCGGCGGCGCGGCGGCTGGCCTATGCGCAGGGCTGGAAAGCCGCCGAACGCCTGCCTGTTCCCGTCATCGTGGTCGGCAATCTGACCGTCGGCGGCACCGGCAAGACGCCGCTGACGATTTGGCTGGCGCAATTTCTGCGCAGCGCAGGCTACCAGCCGGGCGTGGTCAGCCGGGGCTATGGCGGGCGCAGGCAAAGCCGGCCCTTGGCGG
>JBJSYU010000519.1:0-4253 GCA_046089945.1 Candidatus Methylumidiphilus sp. | reverse complement strand
CCTGCCTGTTGCTGGCGTTTTACGTGTTGTCGCTGCTGTTTTCGATGAAGACGCACCGGCATTTTTACGAAACCAACCTAAACGGCGACACAGGTCACGGTGGCGAAGCTGAGGCCGGGCCGATCAGTCGGCATGTCTGGATTTTGCTGGTGGCCAGCGTCGTGCTGGTGTTCGTGTCCGAAGTGCTGGTGTCCAGCCTGGAAAATGCGATTAAGACTTTGGGGCTGACTTCGCTGTTCACCGGCGTGATTTTGATCCCGCTGTTTGGCGGCGTGGTTGAATACATTGCCGTGATGACCTTCGCCCGCAAAAACAAAATGGATTTGGCGGTCAGTGTGGCGATGGGTTCCAGTCTGCAAATCGCCATGTTCGTCGCGCCGATTCTGGTGCTAGTCGGCCAATTGATGGGGCAGCCGATGAACCTCGAGTTCGAGCCATTTGAACTGATGGCGGTGGCGATGGCCGTATTAGTCACCAACTCGATCAGCAGCGACGGGCGTTCCAACTGGCTGGAAGGTGCGTTGCTGCTGGCCGCTTATGGCGTGGTCGCCGCTGCGTTTTTTTTCCACCCTTAAACGACACAACACGCGAGAAGACCGATGAATTTAAAATGGCTGTTAGCATGCATCCCCTTGGCGCTGGGCTTGGATTGGTTCAATGCCCCCCCAACCTTGGTGTTCATTGTCTCGGCGCTGTCGATCATCCCGCTGGCCGGGTTGATGGGCGATGCCACCGAGGCGCTGTCGCGGTTTTTAGGCCCGTCGCTAGGCGGACTGTTGAATGCCACCCTAGGCAACGCGCCGGAAATCATCATCGGCTTTTTCGCGTTGAAACAGGGGCTAGTAGACATGGTGAAAGCCTCAATCACCGGGGCGCTGCTTGGCAACTTGCTGTTTGGCTTAGGGGTTTCGATTGTGGCCGGTGGCCTGCGGCGGCCGCAGGAGGCGATGGCGTTTGACAGCAATGCCGCCCGCATCCATGGCGGTTTGCTGATGTTGGCGACTATCGGTTTGATTATTCCGGCGGTGTTCGATTTCAGCACGGACACCGAGCGCGAGATTAGCCTGGAGGTCGCCATCGTGCTGTTTTTGGCCTATCTGGTCAGTGTCGCCTACACGCTGACCCAGGGTTCAGCCGACGCCGAAAGCGACACCGGCCAGCATTCGGCGGAAGAAGGCGAGGGCTGGGGTCGCAACAAGGCTTTAGGCGTGTTGGCCGCTGTCACCGTCGGCTTGGCGGTGATGAGCGAAATCATGACCGACGCGCTAGACCCCGCCGCCAAGGCGCTGGGCTTCACACCGCTGTTCGCCGGCGTATTTTTGCTGGCCTTAGTCGGCAACACCGCCGAACTGATTAACTCGGTGCGCTTCGCCCGGCAAGGCGAATTGGATTTGTCCCTAGGGATAACCGTCGGCGGCAGCACACAAATGGCCTTGCTGGTCGCGCCCTTGCTGGTGTTTTTCGGCCTCTCCATCGGCCAAAACATGAATCTAGTATTCTCGCAGTTTGAACTGGTCGCCATTATCCTGACCGTTTATGCGACGATCAACTTGCTGCAAGGCGGTTCGGTGCGCTGGGTGGCCGGCTCGTTTTTAATTGCGGTGTATTTAATGTTAGGGATAGGTTTTTACTATGCGCCAGCGGTTTCTGGCTAACCCTTATACGGCTGTCTGCATGGCGCTGGCCTTAGTCGGCTGCGCCGCCGCCCCGCCGCAAAAGACCCCCGCCGCGCATGTGCATGCCTTGCCGGGGGATACCGCCGCGCCAACGGCTTCGGGCGACGACGATTTAGACCCGCAGCAAGCCGCGCAAGCCGCCGCCACGCCGTTGCAGCCGTGGCGGCCGTTTGGCCGCATCAACAAGTTTCTCGGCCGCAAGCCGTCTTCGGTGTTGGCGTTGTGGCGCTCCCTCGCCGATGTCAGCCTGCCCGGCCCCGACCTCGCCAATTACCCCAACAGTTCGTATACCTTGCCGCAAGGCAGCGTGTATTTTGAAAACAGCCCGGCGGGGTTTTACGGTTCCAGTGTCATTTCGACCAGCCAATGGAATTGGGAATATCTGCTGCGCTACGGTGTGACCGACAACATTGAATTTCGGATGTTTTCCAATGGCCTGAGCGCACAATCCGGGGCGGTCGGCTTCTCGCCCGTGGCGTTTGACGTGAAAGCCCATGTCTGGGCCGAGGAATGGGAATGGTTCAATATATCCATAGGCGCTGAAGCCTATGTGCAAACCACCTCATGGCTGGCCTCGCCGGCGTTCAACGAACCCTTGCAATATGCCTTCAGTGTACTGGTTGACCATGAATTGCCATGGGATATTGCGTTCGAATGGAACCTAGGCTTTGTCCGCCAAAGCAATCCCGGCGGCGTCGTCTATCTGCCCAGTGTGCAATGGGCGTTTCAGCGCAATATCACCGACGATGTTGCGCTGTTTGTGCAAGGTTACCACAATGCCGCGACGTTGCCGCGTGTGCCGGGGGCCGAAATCGCCGCCCCGTCCCGCCCGCAGCAAGTGGCCGTCGGCTTCGGCGGCCAGTGGGCCGTCAACAAGCGTCTGGCATTTTTCGGCAGCTACAATTGGGGTTTGACCCGCTATACCCCAAGCTATAATGCTAACATAGGGTTTGCCGTCTCCTTTTGACTGGCCTGCGGCAAATCCAAAACTGTCCGTCCTTACATCTCCACACGCAAGAGGAAAGCCATCATGCCGCCTACTTTCGACGAATTGCTGAAACAGCATTATCCCAATGCCATGACCGAAACCGCGTTTCGGTTGAATGTGCGTGAACGCCTTATTGCAAGCCAGAAAATCGATATCAGCAAAACCTTGCTGGCCACTTCGATCTGTGCCGATGATATTCTCGCCACCCGCGACGGGGACGAGACGCACACATTCAAAGACGCCGTGAGAAAGGATTTTCTAGGGCCGTTTTCGATGGGTGGCTTGGCCGGCCTGCCGTATTCCGGGTTGACCGGCATGCTGGCGATAGCCCACCATATACCCGAAGGCGGCGCACTAATGTTGGCCTACGGCCCGCACATCGGCATCAGCGACCAAGGCGAATTGGGCAAGTTGCAACGCCCTGGGCAAAGCCACGAATCCTCGGCCTGCGGGGCGCTGGTGTTGGCGTTGGAACAATTGCGCGCCCATGTCGGCCCGCCGCCGGCCTATGTTGACGATGATTTGGAGCAAAGCAGCCTGTTGCGTCGGCTGCTGCCCCACCGCGAACAGATATTGGCGGCGGATTGCCCATTGAAAACCGCCACCGACAGGGTCTATGCGATTATCCATGAACTGATGCAGCAGTATGTCCATGCCCGCAAAGCTGAATTCCATTGCGATTATATCGCCCTAGTCGGCGGCATTATCATCAACACCAGCCCGGAGCAGGACGATTATATCGACCTGCGCGATTTTGCGCTTTTGCCCGTGGCCGAACTGTAATAAAGATCGGCAAGTTCCATCGCCTTACGGGGGAGAAAGTGGGTGGTAAGCACTCGATTTGTAAGACCCTCATCCCAGCCCTCCCCCTGCGAGGGGGAGGGAGTCTAACTTATTCAATATAAGACCAATCAAGTCCTATATAAGCCCCGTCGCACAATCGCCGCAACTGCCGCCAATGCACTAGGCAACACAGTGTTGCCACCCCAATTAAGCCTAAAACCGCCAGCCCGGCGAACAACCCTGCAAACTTTCCGCTATTATTGGCGCACATCGTTCAACCCCAGTCGCGCCGCCAAGACTACGGCGCCCCGCCGCCCACACCAACCACACCACATCACCCGATGGAGAAACCCAAATGAGCAGTCCCAAGCCCAGCGATAAGACACGTCCTGCGGATTTGGCGCAGCACGGCAAGGGCACCGGGCCGGTGCGCACACAGCGCCCGGTCTATCAAGACTTGCTGCCGCCCTGCAACAACGCCTGTCCCGCCGGGGAGAACATCCAAGCGTGGCTGTCCCTGGCGCAGGCCGGGCAGTTCGAGCGCGCCTGGCAACAATTGGTGCGCGACAACCCGCTGCCGGCGGTGCATGGGCGCGTGTGCTACCACCCGTGCGAGTCCAATTGCAACCGCAAAGAGGTGGACAGCACCGTCAGCATCCACGCCGTCGAGCGCTTTTTGGGCGACGAGGCGCTGCGGCTGGGCTGGAAGGTGAAGCCGGACGCCCCGCCTTCCGGCAAGCGTGTGTTGGTGGTCGGCGCCGGGCCTTCCGGGCTGTCGGCGGCTTACCATCTGGCGCGGCTCGGCC
>JBJSYU010000518.1:0-9343 GCA_046089945.1 Candidatus Methylumidiphilus sp. | reverse complement strand
CCGCAAGGCCGAACCCGCATTGGGCTGGGTCAGTTGGCTGACCGGCAATCCCTGACACACGCCACTCAACTTCGCCGGAGAAACTGCCATGATCCGCAGGCACCTGAATTATTATTTCCAGTATTTTGGCCAAGATATTCCCGCCGGGCTGGTGGTTTTCCTGGTGGCCTTGCCGCTGTGCCTAGGGATTGCGATGGCGTCGGGCGCGCCGCTGTTCGCCGGGTTGATTTCGGGGATTGTCGGCGGGCTCGCGGTCGCTTGGCTGAGCGGTTCGCAGTTGAGCGTGAGTGGCCCGGCGGCTGGGCTGACGGTTATCGTGTTGCATGCCATCGACACGCTGGGCAGCTTTGAGCGGTTTCTGTTGAGCGTGGTGCTGGCCGGCCTGCTGCAATTGGCCTTGGGGTATTTGAAGGCCGGCACGATAGGGGCGTATTTTCCGGCGGCGGTGATAAAAGGCATGCTGGCGGCGATAGGCTTGATTTTGATTATGAAGCAGATACCCCATGCGGTCGGTTTCGATGCCGATTTCTTGGGCGATGAAAGCTACCAGCAAAATGACGCGCATACCACGTTTTCGGAGATTGCGTTCGCGCTGCGGGCGCTGTCGCCGGGGGCGGTCATTGTCAGCACGGTGTCGTTGGCGTTGATGTTGTTGTGGGATGCGCCGTGGCTAAAGCGCCTGCCGATGCTGCGGCTGGTGCCGGGGCCGCTGCTGGCGGTGCTGTGGGGTGTGGCTTACAACGTGTACACCCAGCAGTTTGCGCCGGAATTTGCCATCCACCCGGAACACACGGTCAGCCTGCCGCCGCTGTTCGGGCCGGCCGACTTTTTCGGCCAGTTTGCGCGGCCAGACTTTAGCGGGCTGGCGAACCGCGAGGTGTACGCTATCGCGTTGACCATCGCCCTCGTCGCCAGCCTAGAGACGCTGCTGAGCTTGGAGGCGACCGACAAGATCGATCCGCACAAGCGCGTCGCCCCGGCCAACCGCGAGCTGAAGGCGCAAGGCGTCGGTAATTTGCTGTGCGGGCTGCTCGGCGGCTTACCGATCACGGCGGTCATTGTGCGCAGTTCGGCGAACGTCAACGCCGGCGGGCAGACCAAGATGGCCTGTTTTGTCCACGGGGCTTTGCTGTTGTCGAGCGTGATGTTCCTCTCGCGTTATCTGAATTTGATCCCGCTGTCTTGCCTCGCCGCCGTGCTGCTGTTGACCGGCTACAAGCTGGCTAGGCCCGCGCTGTTTCAGGAGATGTACCGCAAGGGCTACAACCAGTTCACGCCGTTTGTGTTCACCATCGCCGCCATTTTGCTGTCGGATTTGCTGAAAGGCATGGCGTTTGGCTTGGCGCTGGGCGTGTTTTTCGTCATCAAGGCCAATTTCCGTGCGGCGATTTCATTGACTCAAGACGGCAGCCATTACCTGCTGCGCCTGCACAAGGATGTCTCGTTCCTGAACAAGGCGCCGTTGCGCGAATATTTGTCGGCGGTGGACGGCAACAGTTATATTATTATCGACGGCAGCAAGGCCAAGTTTGTAGATAACGACATTCTGGAGACCATCTTCGATTTCCTGGCCACCGCCCAAGACGACAATATCACTGTGGAGCTGAAAAACCTGAACGGCGCCGCCGGCTTCAGGCGCTCCAATCCCGCGCACTGAGAGAGCTTATGCACACGCTAGACCGATTACTGCTGGAAAACAAGGCTTGGATACAGGAAAAGCTGGACGACAACCCCGACTTTCTGCGTCACTTGGCGGAAAACCGCACGCCCGATATTTTCTGGGTGGGTTGTTCCGACAGCCGCATGCATGCCGATGAAATCACCAATTGCGAACCCGGCGAGATTCTTGTCCACCGCAATATCGGCAACCAAGTGGTGTCCACTGACTTCAATCTGCTCGGCGCATTGGAGTATGCGGTAGACGTGCTGCAAGTCAAATATGTCATTGTCTGCGGGCATTACCGCTGCCGCAGCGTCAAGGCGGCGCTGGATCGGCCCAATCCTGACCTGCCGTTCGCCGACAAATGGCTGCGCAACATCAAAGACGTTTATCGGCTGCATCGCGCTGAAATCGAGGCGGTGGACAGCTTGGACGAGCGCTGGCAAAAGCTGGTCGAGCTAAACATCAAGGAGCAGGTGAACAACCTTGCCCACACCTCGATTGTGCAAAGAGCCTGGCGCAGCGCCAAGCGGCCGGAACTGCGCGGCTGGGTGTATGGCTTGCATGACGGGCTGATTCGTGAATTGGTTGCAATGAACGCTTATTCGGCGATTGATCCGATTTATGAATATAACTTGGAGGGGAGCGTGGCGGGCAAAGCTTAGTGGCTTAAATATCCAGTCCGGCGCCGCAAGGCGCTGGATATACCCTATACACGCAAGGACATAAGGGTATTGGTGGTGCCTAGAAAGATGAGCGTTGGGCCAAAAAAAGCCCGCCATAAAGGCGGGCAAAACGCTGAAGGGTAAACACACCTGACGGAGAACACAACATCATGGCCTATAGTCTTGCAGTTAGTGTGCCATGCCTAAAAACGCCGGTAATACGGGCTTTTGCAAACTGCCCGCTTCTCGCGTCCGCCAAGTCGGCACGTTTCTGGTGCAAACTCGCCCAAAACCGTCGCCAATCACAGTCGTTGCAAATAGCCGGTGACTTCTTCGCGGTCATGGTAAAGCTGCTTGAACGCCAGCCGGAACGGCACTTCCGCCGTGTCTAGGGCGGTTTCGATGAGGTCGCGGCAGCGCGTCAATTCTTCGTAGCGCTTTTTCATCGGCAATTTGAGGTTGAAGATCGCCTGCCGACAATGCCCCTCGGCCAGCCAGCGGCCGACCAGCGCGGCGATGCGCGAGGGCTGCTCCACCATGTCGCAGACCAGCCATTCCACCGGCTTGGCCGGCAGGTAGCGGAAGCCGTCGGCGCGGATATGCTCGACGATGCCCGAATCCAGCAAGGCTTGATCCATCGGCCCGTTGTCCACGGCGGCGACGCGGATGCTGCGCTTGGCCATCTGCCATGTCCAGCCGCCCGGCGCGGCGCCGAGATCCACCGCCCGCATGCCCGGCTGCAACGCCTTTGGATTGTCGCCTAGGAAAAACAAAAACGCCTCTTCCAGTTTCAGGGTTGAGCGGCTGGGTGCGGCGCGGGGGAATTTCAGGCGCGGAATGCCCATTGGCCAGGGCGAGGAGTTGCCCGGCTTGGCCACGCCGACATAGGCGGTCGTCGAGTTGATGAAAAACAAATGCAGGCGCGCCGCGCTGGGTTTTTCGCTGGCCAGCCCGGCGTCCACCATCGCCTGCCGGAATAGCGCATTGAATTTGCGCACGAAGCCGGCCAGTTCTTTGGCCTCGTTGGTGTCCGCCGTTTCGAAGAACACGTCGGAAAATTGCCGCGACAGCGCCGCCGCCGCCGCCAACAACGGCGTGATGCGGTCGTTGACCGGCAGGCCGCTGATAAGCGGCAGCACGGCCACCATTTGCCGGGCAAAACACAGGCCGACGAAGGGCAGATCCTTGCGCAATGTCGCCATGCCGGTTTCATCATAGGGCGTGAACAGCACAAAGCCTGAATCTGGCTTGGCCTTGGCATAGCCTAATACCTCCAGCTTTTGCGCTTGGGCTTGGATTTCGGCGGCGCATTCTTTTTCAAAGCCAGGGCGGCAGTGCAGCAATAAGGCGTTGGGCGTGGGGGTTGCTGAGGTCATGGGCAAGGATGGGAAATAGATGGGAAATAAGGGGGTTTGCGGTGGCCGGGCCGTCCAGCCATAGGGCAGGCGCGAGGGTTTTAGAGCGTGTTGCGGTCAAGTTTTGTCGGCTTGTTGCTCCAGGTATTGCTGTTCATTGCGCCGCCAGCGCGATTGGCCGTACAAATAACCGACAAACGTCCACACCGACAGTGCCAATACCACGCGGAACAGCCAATTGCCTTCGGTGCTGAACACTGCGCCATAATGGCGGTGCTGGAATACCGCCATCGAAAAACAAAACATAAACCCGCCCCATTGCACGACGCCGTGCGTCCAGACAAACCGGCTTTTGCCGAGTGCGCGGGTTTTCTGCCATAGGCGCAGACGTTCTGGCGTCCACTGTTCGCGTGGGCTTCTGTTGGTTTTAGCCATCCTCAAAAACAATCTCCTGCCCCAAGGCCAAATCCAAAACCTGCTCGGCGCGTCCTAGGTTGACGGCGATTTCCACCAAGCCCAGCGAATTGCAATACCAAAATGCCGCCCCGGCGGGCCGGTCGCCGAATGTCCGCGCTTGGGCGATACGCCGCCCGCCGACTTCTAATAGTTTACCGTCTAGCGCGGCGGCGTGGCGGCGGCCGGTGATGGCGTTGCCGTAATGGTCGAAGTAAATGACGGCGTCGCAGTCCACGGGCCAGCCGTGCAAATCCGGGCCGGCCCAGATGCCTTTATGCCAGCCGCCCTCGCCCAGGACGATGCGGGCGGCCACCGGCGCGAACAGGTCGCGGCCGTGGAAGCTGGCGGACAATTGCGCCGGACGCCAGGTGATGATCCGCCACGTGGCCTCGCTGGCCTGCGCGGCGACGCTGTTGAGCAGGCCGTTGTCCGGGCCGACCAACCAGCGCCCGTCGGCTTCCAGGGCCACCGGCAGGCGTTCGCCGCCGACGCCGGGATCGACCACGCAGAGGAACACGCTGCCTGCGGGAAATTGCCGGGCCAACGCCGCCAGCAGGTAGGCGGCGGGGCGGGGCTGGCCGACGGGGGCGTTGCTCAGCAGGTTGATGACCTCGACGCCCGGCGCGGCATGTTTGAGGACGGCTTGCATTTGGCCTAGGTAGGGGCCGTCGGCGCCGAAGTCGGTGTACAGCAGGATCATCGGGGTTGACGGCGGGGGCGGTCGGCGGTTAGAACCGTGTTGGGCGGCAAGGATATCGCCAAGGTTAGATTCTTCATTTAGCCCTCGCCGTCGGCAGGTGGCGGTGTGTGGGTGGCGATGTCTTGGCTTTGGCCGGTCAGCAGGCTTGCTGCGGGCGCGTCTTCTTCGCCCTGGTCGAAGAAGCGCGAGAAGAACAGCCCGGTCTCAAACAGCAGCCAGATCGGCACCGCCAGCAGGGTTTGCGACACCGGGTCGGGCGGCGTCAGCACGGCGCCGACGACAAACGCCATGACGATGATGTAAGGCCGCTTTTCCGCCATCGAGGCGCGGCTGATGAGGCCGCTCCACACCAGCAGGATGGTGAAAATCGGGACTTCAAACGACACGCCGAAGGCGAAGAAGATGGTCAGCACGAAATCCAGGTATTGGGTGATGTCGGTCATCACCGTCACCCCGGTCGGCGCCGTGGTGGTGATGAAGGCGAACAGCAGCGGGAACACCACGTAATAGGCGAAGGCGACGCCGGCGTAGAACAGCAGGCTGCTCGACACCAGCAAAGGCACCACCAGCCGCCGCTCGTGCAGGTACAGCCCCGGTGCGACGAAGGCCCAGGCTTGGTACAGCAAAAACGGCACGGCCAGAAACACCGCCACCACCAAAGTCAGCTTGAACGGCGTCAAAAACGGCGAGGCCACTTCGATGGCGATCATCTGGCTGCCGGCCGGCATGTGCTTGAGCAGCGGCCCGGCCAGATAGGCGTAGATTTCGTTGGCGTAAAACGCCAAGCCGATGAACAGCGCCAACACCACCAAGATGCTGCGCAGCAGCCGGTCGCGCAGTTCGACCAGATGGGAGATGAACGGCTGATCTTGGCCTTGGTCTTCGGCTTCACTCATGGTGGTGGCCCTCCTGCGGCTGGGCCGGGGTTTCCGGCTTCGGCGTCTCCAGCGCGGCGTGTTCAATGCGTTCGGCCACCAGCATCCGCTCCATGTCGCGCTTTTGTTTGTCCAGCATTTCCTTCATGTCCTGCAATTGCATTTCCCGGTCGATTTCCTGCTTCACCGAGGACGCCATGGCGCGCGCCTTCCTGACCCACAGCGCGGCTTCCTTGGCGACTTTGGGCAGGCGCTCCGGCCCAAAGACCAGCAAGGCGATCAAGCCTACCATCAGCATTTCCGAAAAGCCTACGTCAAACATGGCCGGCGCGGCCGCTTAGGCTTGGTCTTTTTTGTCGGCCGCCGACTCGCCCTCAGGCTTGCCGGCCGGCTTGTCCTCCTCGGCCATCGCGCTGCGGAAACTCTTGATTGCCCCGCCTAAGTCGCCGCCAATGTTTTTCAGCTTTTTGGTGCCGAACAGAACCACTACTATCGCCAGAATGATTGCAAGCTCACCGATGCCAATGCCCATGATTGCTGTCCTCTTAAAAGTTGTGTCGATGGTTGATGTAGTTTTGGCCGCTTAAGGGCCGTTGTTGGGCGAGTAAGATAACCGGAAAAGCCCGTGGCGGATAGGCGGAAAATTACCTGTCCAGGCGTGGGGCCAAAGCCTTTAGAAAGCATGATGTCCGGTTAAAACCGCAGATCGTCAAGGTTGGAAATGCGCGGCTCCTTGCGCCCGTAGTCCTCGGCCCACTCCGCAGGCTTTGCGGCCATCGCCGCGCGCAAGCGCTGGCGCACCCAGGCGGCGGCATAATCCACCTGCGGCTGCAAGCGCACGCAGGGCAGCCCCAAGCTCAGGCACAGCGTCGCCAGCGCGTCTTCGCCCGGCTCGCTGTCGTCCAGCACCACCACGCAGGCCACCGCCAAGCTGCGCGGGTCGCACAGCACGAAATCGAAATAGCGCCCGGCGACGCATTCGACGGCCTTGGCGGATGCGTCGGTTTTCGGGACGATGATCTCGTCGGCGGGGATTTTGCCGAAAATCGCGTAGTCCTCGCCCGCCGCCTCGCGCAGCCGCCGGTAGAGCGCCCGCTCCTCGGCGGAAAACAACGCGGTGCGCTTGAGGTAGGGTTGCCGCAAGGCCGGTTCGCCGCGCTGGGCCAGCCAAACCGCCAGCGCGGCCAAGACCAAGGCCACTGCCAAAGCCAACACCGCCAACGGCCCGTGCAGGGCGTCGGCGAGAGGGATGGCGGGGAAGTTCACGGTTATGGCGCCGCCTCGCGCAAGGCTTCGGCCAGCGCCTCAGCATCATAGCCGCGCAGCACTTTGCGCCCGCCAATGACGATGATCGGGACGCTGCCGCCGCCTAAGCGCTCATAGCCCGCCCGTCCCGCCGCCGATTTTTCCACGTCCAGTTCGCTGTAGGCTATCTGGTTGTCGGCGAAAAACCGGCGGGCCTTGGCGCAATAGCCGCACCAAGCCGTGGCGTAGAGTACGACGCTCTCCGTGGTGGCAATCGGCGGCAAGGGGTGCAGCCAATGCCACAGGCGCTCGCGGTTTTCCAGCAGCGCCAGACCTAACACCAACAGCAAAACTGGCAAGAAGCGCGATGTGGCTTTAGGCGTGTCCACAAGCGTCAGCCGCCTGCCCGCTTGGCCTTGATGCCGCGCTGCGCCAGTTCGGCCAGCACCGTGTCGCGGTGTTCGCCCTGAATCTCGATGACGCCGTCCTTCACCGTCCCGCCGCTGCCGCAGCGGGCCTTCAATTCCTTCGCCAAGGTTTTCAGCGCCTCCTCGCCCAGCCCCAAGCCGCTGATGATCGTGACGCCCGCGCCCTTGCGGCCCTTGGTTTCCCGCCCGACACGGGCGAAGCCGTCGGCTTTAGGCGCCGCAGGCTTCGCCGCCTGCGTCGGCTTTTTGCCGCAGACGCAAGACTTCACCGGCTTGCCGCAATCCCCGCACAAGCGCCCCAAGGCCGTGGAATAGACCAGCCCCATCGCTTTAGTGGCGGGTGGTGGGTTCGTCGGCCTCGCCCGGCTCGCCGCCTAGCTTTTCAGCGATTTCCTCAGGCTCCACCTCAACGCCGTCCAAATCGGCGTTCCAATTCGGGCCGACCAAAATGCCGTCCTCGGCCATGCCCACCAGCCATTCCTCAACAAACTCGTCCACGTCCATGGCCACCGGCTTGAACTCCTCCCATTCGCCCACGCAATGGCTTTTCGCGTAAGCCTCATCAGACCAAAACGGCATGACTTCGGAATCCTCAAACTCCGTAGAATCCACCACCACCCAGCCCTCATCGGATTGCAAGCCCCAAACCTGGCCGGATTCGAGGACGTCTTCGATGAAGCGCGTGTAGTTGGCGTTAAGGTCGGCCGTTAGTTTGATCATGGCAATTCTCTGCAAGAAAAAAAGTTGTGCGGAAAAGGCTAAGCCCGCCCGCCCGTTAAAAGGCAAAATTAAAGCAGGCGACTGTCGCGCGCACTGCCAGGGAGGTAGAATTCTAGTCCGAAGTTCTCCGCAATCCCACTTTTTCCCGCAGCCCTCCCGCCATGTGGCCTTTCCGCCAACGCCGCCGCGACAAAATCCTCCGTGATTTCCCGCTGGATGACGCCCTCTGGCAGGGCGTTTTGCAAGACCATCCGATTCTCGACAGCCTCAGTCCCGATGAGGAAAAGCGCCTGCGCGAACTGTCCACGCTGTTCCTGCATGAGAAAATCTTCGAGCCGGTCAAAGGCTTGCAACTGACCGACGGGATGCGGCTAGCCATCGCCGCGCAATGCTGCCTGCCGGTCATGAACTTAGGGGCAGACTGGCTGCGTGGTTGGTGCACCGTCATCGTCTACCCCGCCGAATTCGTCCGCCCACGCGGCGAATTCGACGACGACGGCGTCATGCACGAATGGGAAGAGGCCATCAGCGGCGAAGCCTGGGACCACGGCCCGCTGATTCTCTCCTGGGCCGACGTGGACGCCTCCGGCCTGGGCGAAGGCTACAACGTCGCCATCCACGAGACCGCCCACAAGCTCGACCTGCTCAACGGCGGCGTGGACGGCTTCCCGCCGCTGCACCGGGGCATGTCCGCCGCCGCCTGGAGCCAAGCGTTCAGCGCCGCCTTCGACGACCTCAACCTGCGGCTGGACGTGGGCGAAGACCCGCTCATCGACCCCTACGCCGCCGAAGAGCCGGGCGAATTCTTCGCCGTGCTGAGCGAATACTTCTTCGAGCAGCCCGACGTGGCCGAAGCCGAATACCCCGCCGTCTACCGCCAGCTTGCCGCGTTCTATAGGCAAGATCCGCTGGCGCGGATGCGGCGGGCGGCTGAATAGGGTTTTGCCGAGGGTGGGGCAAAGCAAGTAAGCTCACTGCTATAAACCGCAAGAATTCTTTGTCAGAACCACCTCACGGCCATCATGCAAAGGGTTTTCTTAAGGCTAATGAAAAAAGGCACTACAGCCTTATCCATGCTGGCAATTTATGCCTAAAAATGGCATCCTTAGCATAAAAAAGCAGGTTGTGCAGCCATCCCACAATTCCGCACACATCATCGAGGCTAATCGCTATGGCTAACAAATCCCGTATAGAATGGACACAACAGACATGGGGAGGTGGGTTTAATTGGTTTGCGAA